>JANLSE010000716.1:0-40147 GCA_031362265.1 Roseiflexaceae bacterium | reverse complement strand
AAGGAACAATACTCCCTGGCCCTCGGTTGGCAAGAATTCAGGAATATACCAGCGTGCCCGACCATCTTGCGCAACAGGTAGCCCACGTAAATCAGTCGGAGCTAATTGTGAGAGGCGTAAATCAACCCAGCCCAACCCATGGCGTGCAGCTGTCTGTGCAACAATGCTGGATTTCCCGATCCCTGGTGGACCCCAGATCATTGTGCTGAGCTTTACTTCGTGTTGAACAAGAGTCTCTAGGAACGCGGTGAGTTCAGCGGGTGTCATTCGCATGTCCTTGCTATCATACTGTGCTGTTATCCTACCACAACCTAGGCTTGCAGCGTGTGAAGGCGCATGCTACGATAGCGCATAGCGCACAACAGCCAGATATTTGCGTTCTTGCGTTCTTGCGCTTCTGCGCTAATAAAGGATACGTTTCATGTCACTGACTGGCCAAGTTGCGATTGTTACCGGTGCATCGCGTGGAATTGGGCGCGCAATTGCACTCGATCTCGCCAGCCGGGGCGCGCATATACTGGTGAACTATCAGCATAATAGTACGGCTGCAGCAGAGGTTGTTGCAGCGATTATAGCTCAGGGTGGAGATGCATTTGCCTATGGTGCTTCAGTAGCTGCTTCAACTGAGGTACAGGCCATGATTACGGCGGCACTAGCGCGCTGGGGGCGGATCGATATGTTGGTCAATAATGCTGGTATTACAGCAGATGGACCATTTATGCGTATGAAGGAAGATCAGTGGCGCACAGTGATTGATACGAACCTAACTGGAGTTTTCTATTGCTGTCGTGCGGTGCTCGGGCCAATGCGTGAGCGTGGCTATGGCCGGATCGTCAGTATTGGCTCATTGGCAGGCTTAGCAGGAAACGTTGGGCAAGTGAATTATGCGGCAGCGAAAGCTGGCATTGTAGGGCTTATGCGGGCGATTGCCCGTGAGACAGCACTTGATGGAATTACCGCAAATGTGGTTGCACCTGGCTATATCGAAACCGATATGCTTGGCCATGTTCCCGAAGCGCAACGTCGTTGGGCGACAGATGCAATCGCTATGCACCGATTTGGTCGGCCAGAAGAAGTTGCCCCTGCGGTTGCATTTCTGCTTTCGCCAGCCGCTTCGTATATTACTGGGCAGGTATTGGCAATTGATGGTGGTTGGGTGATGCCATAAGTAGCCAAAAGAAAACCAGGAGCCAAGTTAACTGAGGTTTGCTCAGTCTTCTGCCTCCTGATTTCCATGTGAATAGATCTATGGTTCGAATTTATAACCCAGGTTTCGGATCGTCATAATATGGCGCGGATTTTCGGGTTCTTTCTCGACCTTTGTGCGCAAGCGCCGCACATATACTGCGACCAGGTTACTTTCGCCCTCGAAGTCATAGCCCCAGACTTTCGAAAGAATCTGGCTACCACTCAGAATGCGCCCGGCATTTTTCATGAGATAGTACAGAAGGCGAAACTCAAGCGGTGTAAGCGAAATGACACGCCCATCTGCGAAGAGTACTTTGTGCTCAACAGGATCGAGTGTTAGATTGCCATGGCTAATACGCGTCGATGTCGAGGTTGCATCATTATTCGAACGCCGCAAGACTGCCTCAATACGAGCAAGCAATTCTGAAGGTTCGAACGGCTTCACCAGATAATCATCGCCACCGATTTGGAGACCTTTAATACGATCATTCAGCTGCGTGTGAGCCGAGAGAAAAATAATCGGTACATCCGAGATTCGCCGAATCTGCTGGCAAACCTCGAAACCATTCAGCCCTGGCATTGAAATGTCCAACAACACCAGATCTGGACTATTCTCTTCGACTAATGGCAAGACTTTCGCACCATCGTGTGCGCGAACTACCTTATACCCAGCTTCCTCCAGCAGAAATGAGGCCAGCTTTACATTGTTGAGATCATCGTCTGCTACCAGGATTTGCATCGGCTCCCCCTAATCTCCATAGATGAAAATATTGTAACACATTCTATGGAAATTACTAGGACAATTATGATGCATTTTATTGCAGATTTGATCACCCTCACTAGATTGGCGGCATCCATGGTTTGAATGTATCTTCAGCTGGTTGCCCTTCTTTCTCTTTGCGAACACGAGGCGTTCCCCAACGAGTACGTTCGCCGCTTTGTCGTGCACGCAGCGCTAGTTTGAAAGCCTTTTTTTCACCATGACGTGCAATTGAGAAGCAAGTTGTCACACGCTTTCGCTTATCGCCACGCGAAATCCATGTCGCTTCGAATACCTCCACATTACCACGCTTGCGTCGGCGTACGCCAACAACCCCTGTGTTATTTCGTGAGTGCCAACCAACGACTTGATGCTCGGTTCGTGGTTTACCAATCTGTTTCTCGGTTTTGTCACGCCAAGCAATCGCAGCATCGAGTGCAGCAAGCCGATCACCATAAATACGGTCGCTGAAAAACTTACCATACTTCTCGCCCTTCCAAGCCACACGCACATTGTAACCATGGGTTCGCTTGGCTGGGTGATCAATTCGGGTAATGTTTTTGTGTCGGGTTGTTCGAGGACCACGCATCATGCTGCCTCCCTCAGTGATAGGAGATAATGAATTGCGCTATTGTACCACACCCCGACACTTGACGCAGCTTCGCAAACGGTGCCTATCGTTCAAAAGGGACCAATTTTTACGTGTTCTTTATAAATAGCCTACTCTATTCTTACTCCGATCTAAACCTGTTCTTAATCTTCACTTGGTTCGCTTTGCCACAGGCGGCGCATCTCTTCACTTACCTCCAACAACTCATCGAGCGTACCAATCGCGTCGACTTGGCCGTCTTTCAGCACAATGATTTGATCTGCTCGCCGGAGTGCTGTCCGCCGGTGGGAGACAGCCAGAACGGTGCGTTGACGTGTACCATGGGTTGCATCGATTTGCCCAGAATCGGAGATTGCAGGCGTTGTGTCATTGTGATCGATCCGTTCCCATAATTCGCGTTCAGTCTCGACATCCAGCGCACTAGAGAGATCATCAAAGACGAGTAATTCAGCATCGCGGACAAACATACGTGCCGCTGAGGCGCGTTGTATCTGCCCACCAGAGAGCTTCACGCCCTTTGGCCCGACTTGTGTATCGAGGCCATGCTCTAAACCAGCCAGGTCACGTTCCAACACAGCGCTACGAATCGCGGCTGGAATAGAGACGTGATCTTCTGGTAGACCCAGCAGCAGATTATCGCGCAATGTACGGCTAAATAGACGTGGCACTTGGGCAGTATAGGCGCTACGCGGAGGAATAAAAAACTCCCCTGGTTCATCGACAGGCTGATCGTTCCAGTTGATGCTGCCGCGTTCGGTTGGTAGCAACCCGAGCAGTGTGCGTAAGAGTGTCGTCTTCCCAGAGCCAACACGTCCAGTGACAACGGTGAATGAGCCGCGTGGCATGCAGAAACTGACACCCTCGACTCCCCGCCCGCTTTCGGTATGGCGGAATGTCAGATCTTGTACTTCGACCAAATTGAGCCGATCGGCGGACTGTTTGGCAAAATAGGGGATCTCTGGCAGTGGCCCTTCACTATAGATCGGGCCAGCCTCAACCAGTTGCTCGGGTGGTGCGTTGGGCATGAAGCGTGCCATACGGGCAACTGAAACACCAGCCTGTTTGTAGCGCGCCATTAGGAAGCCTAAAAACCCGGTTAGTTCAGTAAACCACCAGATATTGTAGGTGAAGAGTGCAAAATCACCCAATGTGAAATTCCCGGCACGAAGCGCCTGCGCTGCCATGAGTAGAATGACACCGGTTGCAAGGTTGCCTGCATTCCAGAATACAGACTCAAGCACTTCCTCAAATAAACGATCACGAAGCGACCGTACTCGGCGCCGCGCATTGAGACCTTCCATATGCTGGATCAGGCGTCTTTCGGCACCAGCGATCTTAGCGGCTTGGATGGCACCAAACACTTCGGCAATAAAACCAATCACAGCACCAGTTGCCGCACGGCTGGCCCTGCGATACTTCTCCACGCGCTGTGTAGCAAGGTTGGAGCCAACCACAAGCAAGAATAATGGCACAACCGCCACTAATGTGATGACAGCATTAATCTGGATCATGACAATCAGCGCAATAGTTGCGTACAGGATCACGCCAATCATGTCGTTTGTCATCAATCCAAACAGTGGGATCTCATTTGTATCCTCACGGAACCGTGCAATCGCTTTTCCAGGCGATTCTGGCAATGCCTTCGCCCCCGGTTGGCGTAGAATCTGCTGCATCATATTCTTCTGCAGCAATGTTTGGCTCATATAGCGATATGGGACATTGGTACGGATGAGACCAAACACAGCTCCAATACGAACAAACATTGATATGACAAGCATAACAACTAATGCCCAGATATCGAAGCGTGCGGGTGCCGCACCAGTTAGGTTATCGAAGAACTCTCGGTTAATCAGGCCAGGGATCATCCAGCCAAGCATCACCGCTAGCATCGCGATATTATTGAAGAAATAACGAATTGGGTTGAAACGAATCGTCCCCCAGATGAACTTCCATGTTGGAACATTCAGGCGTGGGGTATTGTTCTCTTCGTCTTCTTCGTTTTCGTTATAGATATCGGCAGCAGTTGTCATACGAGTACCTCTTCCAGTCCTGCTCGGAGCAATTCCGAGAAGCGTGAATCGGGGTTGTCAATCAAGTCACGGTAGCGCCCAAACTCACGGATGCGACCATCTTCGAGTATTAAGATCTTGTCGGCGCGGTGAACGGTAGCGAGACGATGTGCGATAATAATTCCGGTGCGTTGCGCCAGAAGATGATCAACCGCTCGTTCGATTTCCTGCTCGGTTGCAGGATCCAGCCGACTGGAAGCTTCATCCAAAATAACGAGGCCAGGATCGCGCAGGAACACACGCGCAAATGCCAGCAATTGCGCCTCGCCCGCCGAGAGCCCAGTCCCGCCCGATGCTAGCTCAGTGTTAAGACCATTTGGTAGCCGCCGGAGCCAATCGCCCATTTCGAGGGCCTCAATTGCAGCCACAATCTGATCGTCAGCAATTGTGCGGTCGAAGAACGTCAAATTATCGCGCACTGTAGCCTTGAAGAGTTGCACATCCTGAGTTACGATACCAACTCGTGCGCGTAGATCCTCAAGGGTTACGTCATCAACCGATCGCTGTCCATTGCCATTATGCAGCACAATCCGGCCCTGCTGTGGATCATAGAGCCGGAACAGCAAGCGCGTGATAGTTGTTTTGCCACTGCCAGTTCGGCCAAGTAACCCCAACACCTCACCTGGCTCGATGGTAAACGACAAATCATCGATAATGATCTTGGTTGGCTCTTCCTCTTTAGGTGGAGCAACTGGTGTCGTTTTTGCGGCTTTTGCAATCTTATCGGGATCGCCAGTTGGTATCAGAACTGGCGCATCGGTACGATCATACCAAAATGTTACTTCCTCAAAGCGAATACCAAGTGGGCCGTTGGGTAGCGATCCATGCGTGCCATCCACGATTTTTGGCCGAATGGCGAGCAACTCTTGAATGCGGTCGATACTTGCCGCAGCCTGTTGCAAGTTCTGGATCTCGCGAGTAATCTGTTCTAATGGGCGGAAGATTGAATCGGTATAGGCCATCAGTAGGAAGACAGTACCAATTGTGAGCTCACCAAGCCCAAAGAAATAGGCACCTGAAACAAGTGCAGCTGCTTGCCCAAGCGTATAGAGGCTCATCCATGTCATCACCATGAATGTACTTGCCACGCCAGCCTTACGTTCTGCATTGAGTCGCTTACGATTGAAATGAAACAAATCACGCATTACAAATGGGCGTGCACCACTGGAGCGAATATCTTCGGTTCCAGCTAGTTGTTCTTCAACAAAGCCGAAGAGTTCGGCACTTACCTCACGAGATTGTTTCCAGAACGGTGTTGCGATGTTACGCATGCTGATCAGGCCCCATAGCGTCAGCGCTGCATAGAATGCCATTGCAACACAGATTCGCCAATCGATCAGAGCAACCGCAATCAGTACGCCAAATAGCAGTAATAAACTGCCAAGCACACGAACAACAAACTGAGCAAAGAAAATCGCCAGATTAGCAACATCGCCATCGATACGCTCGATCATCTCGCCTGGTGTTCGATCGTTATGGAACGTCATGTCCAGTTGCATACAGTGCAGGGCCAGATCTTCGCGTAGTTTGTTTGTAGCTGTCCAGCCAACATCCTCACCAATATAGGTGGAAGTGACAGTTGTGAGTTGCAAGAGCATTGCACCAACCAAGAAAAATCCACCTGCCCACAGGAGGTTGTCGAGCGGGCCAACAGCGCGTGCCGTGTCGATGAAATAGCGAATAATCTGCGGGTTTGCCACCTGCAGGCCGATGCCGCTGAAGATTAAGATGGAGAGCAATACAACCTTGCGCCACAATGGGCGTAGGTATTTCGCCAGTACCGCCCAAAATTGCGTAACTGGAATGTGTTTCATATAACTCCCAAAGGATAAAGGGCAACCCTTACGAAAAGGCTTGCCCCTCGGTTCCTAATCTTGCCCTAACGCCCACGAGCGCTGTTTGGGGAAGAGTGCCCGCAATACGAGTGCAGGTTCATCTTCGGCCCAGACATCGGGGAAGGCGTACATCAACTCATCCAATGATCGCCGCCCAAACAGGAGTTGCAGAAAGACGAGTGGTGGAAACCCAGCGCTGCTCTCTGGTTTCCAGATTGGCCGACGCCATGATTCCGCAGTTTTCAGCTTACCCTGTTCGAATACCAGCTTGAGTCCATCGCGATAGAAGTCGAAGCGGAGTTCACCAGTATACCCAGCAAATATGCTATTTGCCAGGCGCTGTTCGAGTGCTGGCGCAATCTTGTGCATAAATGCAGGTAGATCTGGTACACGTACATACCAGGCATAGGCCGGGAACTTGCGCGAAACATAGCTCTCGCTAAGTGCAGTATAGGCCGGGTGTGCATCACCTAACATGATAACGAGCCGATTTGGTTCCTTTGGGTTTTTCTCATCCACCCGCCATGGCTGTGATTCATGGGCAATCTTCTCAAGGCCACGCAATACACTTGGCATGACCGCCAAGAGTGATGTGCCTTCGACTGTTGCCAGTGCGAAGACCGGGAACTCTTCACCCCAGCGTAGGCGCGGAGCCAGCACATAACCCACATCCTGCCCAGGCACATTCGTGATTAAGAAGATACGTGCTCCCTGGCCCGATTCTGGGTTTTGGCCATTGAACACCCACTGCCAATAGGGCTTATCGAATGTTGTTGTTACCAGTGGCACATTGCCAGGGATTCCGGCACATTCACGATTATAGAGCTGCTCAATCAATGGTAGATCTGCGATTGTTGCCAAACGTAGACTGAACGGCTCGTTTTCACCCTCTTTGAGTTTTGGGATGGAGGCGAATGGAACTTGCCGTGATCCACCAAGCTCGAAGCCATACTCATAGCCGAATTGCCGATAAAAATAGTTAATCCCAGTAATACCCTGCGCCAATTGGCCACGAGCTGCACTGCGGGCATGGAAGAGCTCAAAGATGGCGCGCACAGTTCCCCTATTGCGATATTCTGGATGGCTGGCAACTGCCTCGGGCCTTCCGATCTCGAATGGAATGCCAGCGTATGTCCATGTCTGTCGCAGAACGAGTAGCGCGGCAATGATTGTACCGCTGCGAGTATCTTCCACTATGGCAATGTCATTCGTTCCAGCTCCTGGATGACGACCGCTGGCAACATCTGCGGCCCAATACCCCATACGTAGGCCGGGATCTTCTGCTGGGCTCTCACGAAAAACCTGACCATAAAGCTCACCAACGGCGGCAACATCTGCGGCGGTTGACCAACGTAGTACCAGGCCATCGTCAAGGTCGCGGCGATAACCAGGGGCGTTCATCTGTTCAATTGTATGCATGTTCTATCCTTAATGACGTCATTTCTACGTCAATACTCGTTTATTGTTTACCACTATGTTTATATGGCTCATGCTACGTGATGGGCTCGCTGCGCGCATAGAGCGTTCGAGAATAGATTGTCTCAAATCCCTCTGATGCATACAGTTTAGTAGCTCCGGTTGGGCTAGCACCATCCACACCCAGGCGCACAAAATCGGCACCCTTTGCGCGTAAACGCAACATACCCTCACGAAGAAGCGCTCGCCCAAGGCCAATACTACGATACTCACGGCGTATACCTAAGACGCCAATCCACCCATCGTTACGTTGGTTGCGTTTATTCTCTTCGATATGAATACTGCACCAGCAGAACCCGGCGGGTTGACCATCGGGCGCATACGCAACCAAATCCAGATTTGGGTCGTAGAAGTTGAGGGTGCGATAATATTCTACATCCTCAGGCTTCCATGGCTCATAGCCAAAATGATCGACCCAGATCGTATTATGGAGCGCTACATACTCTGGCACACTAAGATCACCAGCTCGCACAGTGATACCCTGCGGCCATGTGGGCGGCAATAAGGTGCCAGTTAATGGCTGCGCCATACGTAAGAAGTAGCGTTCCGGTACGAATCCCAGGCTTGTGAGGAGTGCGGCTCGATCTGTTTCAGTATCGCGTGCAACGACGCGCAATTTGATCGGGATGTCCCATTCGTGGATGATCCGTTGGCGGCGCTCTTCACCAATCGCAAACATCTGCGCCTCAATCCCTTGGTCGCGCGCTTCGGGTACAACCTTGAACCAGACAAAGATGCCAGGGTCGATGATTTCGCTTGGCTCGCCATAAGGGGCGTGATACTCTGCATAGCCAACTGGGGTTTGATCTGAATCACTCCAGATAATGACATCCTCAGTTGGGGTGAAGCCTGGCTCACCATACTCTTCACGCAATTCTTCGATTGAACTGCCCTCTTCGAGTTGATCATGGGCTTCGCAGCTATTGGTGATCGCCACGATGGTTTGTAGGTCGTCTTCATATGTATATGGGCGCAATTGATAATTGATTGTCGCCGTTGTCACAACATCCTCCATTATCGACTGAAGCGCGGGCATTGCCCACATTAGTTCTATTATTCAGCGTTAATCTGGTCCAGCAAACCTGCTAATTGCGAAGGGCCAAATTCGTCGCGTGTCACATCCATCAATATGTCGTCATACCGTTTGCCATTAAACACACGCATACCGCGCAGGCGGCCTGCATTGTGGAATCCAGCTTTAAGATAGGCACGATGCCCACGTTCGTTAAAGCCTGCATGCCAGAGATAAATGGTATGGAGATTAAGGAAGGTAAAGCCAAAATCTGTTATCAGGCGCACCGCCTCGGTGCCATATCCATGGCCCCAAGCGGTTTTATCACCAATTGCAATGCCTAATTCGGCGGTCTGCGCTCGATTGCCAAGCTTACCAAGGCTGACACTTCCAATCGGACGCAAACCCTCACGTACGATAATTGAGAAGGTGCGAAGATCCTGTTCGCGAACAACTGAATCATACCATTCCTGCTCATGGTCGGGCATGAATACCATACCCATCCGCCCCAAATATGCGGTCAACTCAAGATCGGCAAACCAGCGTGCGAAGAGTGGTAAATCCGCTTTATTGATAGTACTCAGGAAGATTCGCTCACCAGGCACAACAACTGGGCGTTCGATTTCATTCGGCGCGATGCTCATGGCTGCTTCCTTTATGGGTTAACGATGGTCAGTGAGCAGGTATCTGCCACACTGCTGGTGGCGGGATAGGCCGAAGCATTTGTGCAGGAACATTTGGCCTGCTACTGGGGATGAATGCCTCGGCCTTACGGATTGTTATGGCTTTAGGTCTCCATGTCCGGCTAATTACACGCGTTTGCCACCACGGCGCACACTCTTCCGTCGTTCGCTACGGCGGGCTTGGAGTGCATCGTAACTCCCACGCACATTACGGCGTTGATCACGCATTTCGATTGAGCCTTGTTGGGCGCGTAGGCGCTCATCGCCATCGCGCAGCCCAATCCATTCTTCCCATTCATCGAGATCTTCTAGTTCCTCGGCCTCATCGATATTCTGTAACTGTATCGCTATACGTGGCATTGGTGTGCTTGCTCCTGTATGTGGGCAACCACCGGACTCATCTGGTCGCCCGATTTAGTGTGTCAAACCGCCATTTACGTTCAGGCCATCAGTGGGTTGATAAACATTCATGGCAACCTCCTTCTTGGTAGCATACATCGGGTACGTTGTTTAGCCGTCGGTTCTCAACTTGCCATAACTCTCCCAGCGCTCTTTGCTGATCTGGCCTTGAGCTACTGCTGCGAGTACCGCGCAATCTGGCTCGTGGATGTGTGAACAACTACTGAAATAGCATCCGCCAAGAAAAGGCCGAAATTCCATAAAACACCAGGCCAAATCCTCGGTTGGGAAGCGCCATAACCCAAGTTCGCGAATCCCAGGTGTATCGGCCAGAAACCCACCACCAGGAAGATCGAGCGCAATTAATTCGGCAACGCGGGTGGTGTGGCGGCCTTTATTGAGTGCTGTACTAACTTCACCGGTTTCCAGATTAAGGCCAGGCTGTACAGCATTAAAGAGTGAACTCTTGCCAACCCCGGATCTTCCGGTGACAGCACTAATTCGCCCAGCCAAGCGTTCGCGTAGCTCTGCGATCCCTAACCCATCGGTGACACTGCTATAGACGATCGGGTATCCAATCCGCTCATAGGGTGCCATTAGGCTGCGCGCCGCCTCGATGCCGACCAAATCAACCTTATTAGCAATAATCAGAGCATCGATCTGATCAAATTCAGTTAATACCAGGTAGCGATCCAGCATGCGCGGCGAGAAATCGGGCTGTGCGCAGGAGAATACCAGCAGCACCTGATCGATATTGGCCGCGATGACATCTTCTTTCCAGATTCCTTTGGTTGCGGCTGCACGCCGGGCAAGTTTGGTGCGGCGCGGATGTACCGCTTCTATCGCCCCTTTGCCCGGCGCGACCTGCATAACCTCAACCAGATCACCAATCACCGCAATATCGCTCGATTGGCGTTCGCGCTTCAGCCGCCCACGCAATGAACATTCTAGAATGCCTGAATCCGTCTGCACCCAGAAAAAACCACTTTGTGCGCGTAGTACTGTTCCTTGCATGCGTTACTCAGACCTTCTTCGTTAGTGTTGGTCAGGATCGATTACGTGAAGCTCAACATGCTGAGCATCGAGCGTTTCGAACGCAAACCCGATTAATCGGTCAATCCATCCATCCATTCCATCAAGCATCGCATGCGGGATTTCGGTATAAAAGATTTGCCGCGTGCCGCCTGGATTGGAGCTTTCTGACGAATCGACCAGGGTTCCATCAATCTGTTGGATAACCACAGCCTTCTCCCTTGTCTTTCGTATACTGCCGATTCGTTTGTTATAGCACAAGTGTGTGACAGGTACTGACCCAATTGTGGATGAGATTGTATTGCCGATACAAAAGGGCCGCCGACGAGTGGTTTTCGTCACGACCCTTACAAATTGAAGGGCCGTGAGCGTTTACGTTCGCCCACGGCCCGGTTTGCTCTTGGTTGCGCTTTTAACGCTTGAGCTCCCGGAAAATGGGCGCAGTATGGCCACTCTCTACCGCACCAACACCGACCATAAAAATGGTCGTGGCGGCGATCAAGGACGCATCATTCGGATTGATGAGCATCTTGGCCATCTCTACTGCCTTTCTCCAGTGCAATCTGTGCGCAGTGCACAAAATCGTTAATCTCCTGTAAGATACCATTACGGTGTAGAACTGTCAAGCACATACGAATAGGACTTTAGACCGATTCTGAGAATATTATGAGATCCGCGCCGTCTGAAGTGCACGCAAAACGATTGCAGCCAGAAAAACGCACACAATACCCATAATGAATTGTGCCTGGCGTGGTGTGCGGCTACGTACCCATCCAAGTGCGAGTGGAGCGGTTGCGATCGCTACCACTCCATACATAATATGTGCTTCAGGGCGCGCTGGCCGTTGCCCTTGCATCCATAGCAGTACCCCAATCAGAAATTCAGCGATCAGCAGCAGTTGCATGATCCCAAGCCCGGCCCGTACCCATTGATGCCATTCCTGGTTGCGTGCTGCGCGCACAAAGAGCACAACACTGAGGATTGTTAGAACCGCAAGCAAAGTAAATAGGAGATTTGTATGCAGTCGAATCAGGTTGGACATTATTCCCTCCCAAATTCTGCTATTATACGGTGTGACTAACGATGTGCTATAACGTCTTGGAATATGGACGCTGAACGTTGCAGTTCGCGGTAGTAGTATGCAGGCCGAAGGTTGCTTGCAAGAAGGAGGAGATCAATGCCAGGATGGTTTGGACTTGGAAGTGATAGCGCGGCGAAGGCTGAGCAGGAAAAACTCGGCAAGGCTATGCAATCACTAAGTGATCAAATCGCAGCATTGCAGCAGCAAGGCAAGGGTAAGGATGGTGAAATCGCCGAACTTCAGCAGGAACTTGCACAGGCGCAAGCACTGGCTGGCTCTGGCGATCAGGCTAAGAAACAACTGCAAGCCGCTCAATCTGCAATTGCTGTCGCCGAAGCCGATCGACAGGCCCATGAGATGATGCTGGCGGATGCCCAAAAGCAGATTAAGGATCTAAATGCCAAGCTTGCCGAGTTGAAGGCAACTGCAACAGAGGCGCAGGCCTATATTGCTGGCCTTGGCATTGGTACTGCTGCTTGGGTTCGCGAAGAAGGTGGCAAGAACCTGCGCCGCCGCAATGGTCCTGGTACCGCCTCGGATGTTCTTGATACACTACCACCAGGAACACAGGTTGCGCTTATGGAAGGCCCAACCGTAGCTGATGGTTACCATTGGTGGAAGATTCGCGTTGGTGATGGCCGCGAAGGCTGGGTTGCCGGCGAAGAATTGGTTGTCAAGCCCGAGTAGAGCACACTAGGCGTAACGATGGAGCGATGGAGCGATGGAGCGCAATAAATCGTTTCAGTGCTCGATCGTTCCAACGTTCCATCGCTCCCTTCAGCTGTTCCCCGTAAGGTGTAGCACTTGAATTACGCTGACATGGTGTGTCAGGCATGGCGGGAGAGCGCGATTTTCCAAGATATGCTGCCAGAGGTCAACTTTCCACCAGGTTGGATGGAGATCCACCTCGACTACTACGTTGGTTGGGTACCCAAGCGTTGGGTCGTATTGGCCCCGCACAGATGTGACGGATTCACATGGGCAGCCGCGCGCATCGCATAATTCCTCAACAAGCCCATCGTGCTCAGCGATTGTGAAAAGCCGCGCAACAGTGGTGGGTGGGAAACTACAACTTAGCGGGACGCTTCTGATGGTAGCACTGACACTTCGATAGCGAATCTGGTAGCGGCAGCCATCCATTGAGACTTCCATCTCATACTGGCTATATGCAGCTTGTTCCCAACGTGCCTCTGCAGCGACGCGCTCTTGCACACGCACTTCGCGTTCATGTGCTGTAAGCAGCAATGCTGCAACGAGGAGCCCACCAAACAATACCAATACCAGTATAGCCGATACGACTAACCAGCGAGATTTGCGTTGTAAAAATAGGTTTTGCACGTCTTGGTGTGCATCCTCATTTGCTATTTGGTTCAGAGCGCTTGTCTGCCTGATTAGAAGAGCAGATTCGCTAAGCGTTTACGCCCGGCAGGAACTAATGGATTCTGATCACCGAGTGCATTGAAGAGCGCAACGAGTACCTTTCGGGCAGCATCCTCGCGGAAGGCACGGCTACGAGCAATAATCTCAAGGAGTTGCTCGGTTGCCTGGGCGTAGGTGCGCCCTTTGACATAATGTGCCGCGAGTTGATAGCGCGCCTCAAGATTCGCCGGATTAGCATCAATTTGGGCAAGCAGATCGAAGGCTCCCTCTTCATTAGCAGTGGCCATATACTCAGCAAGCCCAATCCATGCCTGTGCCTGGCTATAGCTACTCGTGCCGGGTGCAACCATTCGGAGCAACTCAACGCCTTCTGGGTTCTGTGCTGCGATCAGAAGACGCCCCAATCCCAGGCGGGCATCATGTTGTGTAGGGTCTTTCGCCAATAACTGGCGATACTGCTGTTCTGCGTCCTGTGGGTCACTGGCTTCAAGGCTCACAAGATCTGCGGCTGCCTGTTCAGGACTGGCTGGCACAAACTTCTTTAGCCATGCGCGCACCTGTGATTCTGGGATGGCGCCAGTGAATTCATTAATCAATTTGCCATCGAACACAGCCTTCACCGCTGGAATGCCTTGAACACCGAAGGCCTGCGCAAGACGCTGGTTGTTATCGACATTGACCTTTGCGAGCACCCAGGCACCTTTCGCCTCGTTGACTAACTTCTCGAGGATCGGGCCAAGTGTTCGGCAGGGGCCGCACCAGGGTGCCCAGAAATCGATAATTACGGGTACTGTGCTTGAACGCTCTACTACTTCCTGCTGGAAGTTGCGCTCATCGACTTCGATTACTGCGCTGCCTGCGGGAGTTGGGCTGCTCAGTGTACCTTGCCCACCTGGCTTGGTGTTTAATATTGTCATGGGTTCTCCTCATTTTGAAAGCGCTGATGATATAATAGTTCGTTGACCGAGCCTACATAACGTCATTCCAATCACATTATACCGCGTTCACCAACATTCAAATGGTAGTAACGCCCAGGGTGTGTTCTGCAGGATGTGTGTAACCAGTTGGAGCATTTCCGCAGATGGATGGGTAGGAAATGGTTGTGGTGCGAGAGCCTCTTTTCCACCATGCAGTAGGAGCATGGTTGCATTACGATTGGCTGGTAGCCCAGCTAATGCCTGAGCTTTGAGGAGTGCTTCTGGGATGCCACCTAATTGATCAACAAGGCCATGATTGAGGGCTTCATTGCCAAGCCAGACGCGCCCATCTGCGATTGGCTCAAGTTGTTCTGCGCTTAATCCGCGCCCCGAGCGCACTCGCTCGGTAAAATCGGCGTAGAGTGCGAATACCAGATCCTGCAATGCCTGTTGTTCGCTAGCAGTCGATGGTTGGCTACCACCAAGTAACCCGCTATGTGCGCCGCGGCTCACAACAGTTGTGTGAATTGCCGCATGTTCAAGTGCTTCGGCAAGAATTGGCCGTAAGATGAACACACCAATACTTCCGGTGATGGTTGCCGGTTGCGCAATGATTGCCGAGGCATGCGTTGCTAGGTAATAACCGCCTGATGCAGCCGTGTTGCCCATTGCCACAACAATCGGTTTTTTCTGGCGAATACGCTGTACTTCACGCCACATGAGATCGGAAGCAAATACCTCGCCACCGGGTGAATTCACATAGAGTACGATTGCTGCGATATATGGGTTGTGTTCTGCCTGACGCATGGCTTGAAGAAAACTCTCAGCCCCAGCGGTTGCCCCACCTATGAGTGGGATTGGGAGTGGCACAACCCGATTGACACCGCGCATGATCGAGCCCTCAACGCGTATAAGCCCAATCTGCTGTTTATGATAGGTCAGGTAGGGTCGCTGTAATATCTTATGGGCAACCTTGTGATCGATCATAATCAGTTCTCGCTCTTGCTCCGGAGCGCGCAGATATGTTTCTATTTCGTCCTCGTAGCAGAGTTGATCCACCAAGCCAGCTGCAATAGCAGCCTTTGGTGCAAGTGGTGCTTGATCAATCAGTAACCGAATTTCATCAACGGTTTTATTGCGACCTTGAGCGAATGCTTGCAGTAGTTCCTGGTAACGTGCATCCAGGAGGCGCTCGAATTGTGCGCGGCTTTCGGGTGAGAAATCATCGCGCACAAGGGTATCGGTTGCAGATTTATAGGGTGATACTGCAACTGCCTCGATTTGGATGCCCCATTTAGCTAGCGCCTCGCGTAGAAATTGTACTTCAGAGCGTAACCCGAGTACGTTCCAATGCGCTGTGGGTGGCATCAGAATGCTATTGGCGGCACATGCCACGTAGCTGCTGGCAATATCGGGTGTAATCAGATAGGCGACCACCTGTTTATCTGCCGCGCGCAGTACCGCAATCTCAGCACGTAAACTCTGGAGTGTCGCCCACCCACTGGTGAGGCTATCGATATACAGAAGGATACCCCACGCCTGTGGATCGGCTGCGATCTGGGCAAATAACTGACGGGTCGTAGCAACACTTAATGGAGTGTGGCTTCCAAGTAGCAGCCGTTGCCAGCGTGGTGGGGCATCAGCAAATTCTGCAATTGCTCCGCTGAGCCTAAGCCGCACATAATCGACGCGTCGCCTGTGGATGCGGCGCCATAGGTTTGCTACCCAACGTGAGCAGTTTATGCAGAAGATGATGAACCTGCGAAACATACGATTCTACTCTTTCGATCAACAAGCGCTAAGCGAACCGATGAGAATTGCCCAGAGGGCACCCAAGTCAAGAACCAACGTACGGGCGAACCTTGTGTTCGTCCCGCCCGCCAAGAACCAAGAGCCAAGTACAACCAAGCCTTTGCGTCTTTGCGTCTTTGCGTTCGTTCTTTGGCCCTTTCTACTATGTTGGAGTGCACAAATTATAAGATTAGCCACAGATTTGGCGAGCGACATTAATATAGATCTGTGCACACTTCTGGACGCTTTCCAGATCAACCCACTCTTCATCGGCATGAGCACCAGCACCACATGGGCCTAAGAGAATGCTTGGGATGCCGAAATCGGCCATGAGCGCCGTATCTGTCCACCCCGACATGCCAAAGATGGTTAATTCTTGGCCCAGTATTTGTTTACCAGCAGTACGCATCGCAGCAACGATTGCGGTATCCAAGCTGGCTTCCATTGGCGAGCGTGCAAGGCCTAGTGTCAGTTGGGCATCGAAGTGCGAATCGGCATGGCGCAAGGTATCGATGATCGCTTGTAATTCGCTTTGAACCTGGCTGGCGGTTTCACCAGGGATTGTGCGGCGCTCGATCTGAAGCTCACAGCGGCCAGGATAGGTGGAGAGTTCGACGCCACCCTGAATAAGTGAGGCGTGTAGTGACGGCACGCCAAGGATGGGATGCGCAGGGCGTTGGTGTAGCTGTTGATCAAGTTGTTCGAGTGCCACAAGTACACGCCCCATATGAGCAATCGCATCGATACCATCTTGCCATTTACTTCCATGTGCGGCCCGCCCAGTTGTATGGATTGTTGCCCAGACGAACCCTTTATGTGCAACGCATAAATCATATTCGGTTGGCTCAGCAACGATCCCAGCATCGGCATGGATTTGATTGGCAGCCATATACGCTAATACCGCTTCTGTGCCAAGGCTGGCATGCTCTTCATCGGCGACTATAGCTATCAAGAGATCTCCGCGCATACGTGGGCCTGCGGCGATCTCGGCTGCAGCGGCCAAGATTGCAGCAACGCCACCCTTCATGTCGTACGATCCGCGCCCATGCATACGATTGCTTACCACCACTGGACTCAGTGGGTTGACCATTGCTCCAAATCCAACGGTATCAACATGACCATTAAGCATAAGGGTGCGCCCACCGCCAGTACCAGCTAACCGGCCAAGTAGGCTCGGGCGCCCTGCAACTGGCTCGATCAGGGTGACATCGAATCCATGCTCGCGCAGAAATGTGGCGCAAAACGCAATTGCCGCTTGCTCGCCAGGGCCAGCGCCTAATGCGGGGTTGCGCGAATCGATCGCGACAAGCCCAGCCAATACGTCGTTTGGGTTGATACGGGATGCGATGCTCATGGGATGCTCCTCTAATAACGCAAGAACGCAAGAACGCAAAATAACCAAATGCTCTACGCTTTGCGCTGTGCGTTATGCGCTTTACCGCTTGATTGCCCGCGCGACATCAAATGGATCTGCAGCGATGACGCCGGTGCCATACAGTTCCATTGCACCAAGATCGCCACGCGTAGTGAGAGCAGGGCCACGATCACCGATTCGAACCAGAACGGGAAACCCTTGCCACTCAGCCTGATCTGGTGATGGAAGTGCAATTGCAAGATTAAACGTGCGTGTACCAAGTATATCAATCAATGCCCGTAGCACACAGTAGATACCATCCGCGAGTTCCTGCGCAGCTTGGCTACCAGCAATCGCGGCGGCGGGCGCGGCTACAACTACAACCTCGCGGCCACGTAAGGGCGTGAGGTGAATAAATGACCGCACACCACGATTGCTGAAATCCAGCCCAACTTGTTCATGTAATCGGTAGAGATCATCGATATAATCGCGACGAGTTTCTTCATGATACGCACGAATCGCGCGACGCCAGAATTCTACCCGTGTATAGGGTAGCCCATTGGCGATGGCGATTTGCCAATGGGCATGCACAATCGTCGCGCCACTCTTGGGCAAACAGTTCCATGTGATCAATGGGTACTGAGCGTTTGAATCGATCGCCTGTGCGCTGGCAACCCAGCGTAGCGCCACATCTAGATAATCGCGAATCTGGGCTTGGTTAAAACGTAGCGGATGTGGCTCATTTGGGATAACTAAACCATGCCAACCGGCATATTTGGCAATATTTGAGGCGCTGACACAATATTCGCCATAAATACGGCCAAAGGAATCCGCCGTTGTTTCGTGTAATGGGTTTGCAAACATATCATGGGTCAGTTCATCGGCGATCCATTGCTCTAGTTCTGCATCGCTTGCCGCTACACTGGATGGTCGTTGGCCACGTAATGGGTTAAAGAGCGCCGATTCGAGTGTGTAGCGATTGGTAACACGCGTAATTCGCTGCTCGCTTATTGCGGCAAGTGAGCCAAATTGGCGAAGAACCCATGCTTCCATCCTGGTGGGAATCTGAAGCTGGCCGATCGCATGGTCAACACTAAACATGCGTTGAGCAACTGCCCGCCAATTCCCACTTAGGTCGCTGAATAAGGTTGGAAGATCATGAACAGAAGGCATATATGCTTGCCATTAAACTCGAAAACGTGTATAGTATAGAACAAATAATCTATTACTGCAAGTGATAGATGCGTGTTACATTCTACCACCCCAGCAACATATGCTATCATACTGCGCGGTACGCGCTGAGGTTAGTATCGTACTTGGGCAAACGGTCAAGTTGCCAATTAATATTCTATTGAGGGATGACGCATGTTTCGCCGGTATTATGGAATAGTGCTTTTTGTGCTTTTTACTCTTGTGGCTTGTACTTCAGCGCCACCAGCAGCTACACCAACCGATCAAGTGGCAGCGCCAACCGTTGTACCAATCGCGCCGATCGCGCCGACAGTTGTGGTTGTACCAACAGCCCTGCCAACTGTAACGCTGGTGCCATCTCCGGTTCCACAGATTGCGAAGGGTGTCTTTGTTGGTGGAATTGATGTGAGCGGGAAAACATCTGAGCAGGCGCGTATGGCCTTGGAGCAAGCATTTGCTAGTGTGTTGCGCCCGATTGATATACGTGCAGATAAAGCCCAGATTACGCTTCAGGCCGAGGAAATTGGCCTAAAGCTTGCAACTGATCAGATGCTTAGTGAGGCATTAGCGGCGCAGGGCAATGCGAAAATTGCGCTGTCGATCGATGTTGATCGGACACTACTTAAGGCAAAGCTGCAAACGCTCGCCAAACAGGTGGATCAACCCGGAACTATCACACTGATCACTGCAACTAAAACGATCTCACGGAGTTTTGCGCTAGAGGGCGGGCGGCAACTAGATATTACAGCGGCCGCTGAGCAAATTGAACGCCAATTGCAGTCGGTTGGTGCACCGCGCCGGATTACGCTTAACCTTGAACCAACCGCAGTATCAGATACACGGCCAACGGCGGCGGAATTGCAGGCGCAGATTGAGGCCATGGCGAAGCGTTGGAATGGTATTGTTGGCGTATATGTGTATGATTTGAAGAGTGCAAGTGTTATTGCGCAGCTCAATCAGGATACGGTGTTCTCGGGCGCAAGTGTTATGAAGGTTGCGATCTTACTGAATGCATACCGAACGATCGGTACTTTTAGCCAACTCCAAGAGGTTTGGCTGCGTAAAATGATTGTCGAAAGCGACAACTATTCGGCCAATAGTTTGTTGGCCGCTAGTGCAGGTGGGCGTGGCACAGATGATGCCTTACTTGGTGCTCAGAATATGTCGAAGATGCTGGCGGATGATCTTGGGCTCCAACACACGTATCAGAACATGCCCTATGAATCGGCTGAATATCTGGTGAAAGTGCGCGGTGTCAAGATTAAGCGCGGCCCGCCACTTGAAGGCCCGCCGCCGCACACCGATCCAGATCCTGTGTTGCGCACAACGCCAGCCGAGATGAGTCACTTATTTTTGTGGATCGAACAATGCAGCCAAGGCAAAGGGCCATTGCTAGAGAAGTACGCCAAGCTGACTAAGGCACGCTGTGCAGAGATGATTACACGCCTGGAGAAGAATGGCGATCAGATTCGCATGCGCTCTGGGTTTCCAAAAGGCACCGTAGTTGCGCATAAGAGTGGCTGGATCGAAGACATGCAATCCGATGTTGGTATTGTGCGCTCACCGGGAGGCGATTTCCTGGTGGCGATTTATGTGTATACCGATATTCGGCCAACAAAAGTCTTCCTGACGAATGAGATCGCGGCGCCAACGATTGGACACTTCGCGCGGTTGGTGTATACCTACTATAACCCGGTGGCGGTGCAATAGCGCATAATGTAAAGCGCAAGAGCGCAAGAGCGCAAGAGCGCAAGAGCGTTGGAACGTTGGAGCGCATAGCGCAAGAGCTATGAGTAACGTGTGCCCGTTTTGCGCTATGCGCTATGCGCTATTTGGTCACCTTGTCTCTCGGTCTCCGTGTCTCTGTGTCTCTGTGGTTCCATATCTGTTTGGACGCAGCTTGGTATAAGGAGAGACCCATGCCAGAACTACCCATCCGGCGGATCATCATGTATAAGCATGGCGTTGGCTATTTTGAGCGTCGTGGTGTGGTGAGCGGTACGGCTTTGCGGTTGAGCTTCCCGCGTGAGGCAATGGATGATATCCTCAAGAGCCTGATAACAATCGATCTTGCTGGTGGCCAAATCCAGGGTATTGATTATGAGACCCCCGAAGATCGCGCCGAGCGCTTAGCTCGCGGCTCAATTCATCTCTCGGATTCACTGAGCTTGCTCGATTTGCTGCGCGATATGCGCGGGCGGCGGGTGCGGCTTGAAGCACAGGGCGAGCAGATCGATGGGGTGGTGATTGGTGTAGATTATGACACGGCTCGCCCCTTACACACACCATTGGTTACGATTGTACTTGCGGATGGGCGCAGTATTCGTAGCGTTGCGGTTCGCTCAGTCACTAGGGTGACAATCCTTGATGATCAGGCCGCTGAAGATTTGAGTTACTTCCTACGCGCCTCGCAGAGTGAGGAAGATCGGCGTTCGGCGACATTACGGCTTTCGGATGGGGAGCACGATCTTCTGGTGGGCTATGTCGCTCCAGCACCAGCATGGCGGGTGAGCTATCGGCTGCTTTTTGAGGAAGAACCCCAGCCTGTTGAAGCAGGGCAGCCAGAGCAGGGAAGTGCTGTTGTTGGTGGAACACAAACGGCCGCCAACACAACTGCGCGACCTCAGTCATCGATATTGTTGCAGGGATGGGGTTTATTCGATAATCAACTCGATGAAGATTTACACGATGTGACGCTTACGTTGGTTGCGGGGATGCCGGTCTCGTTTCGCTATCGGCTCTATGAGCCGCACACCCCCGAGCGACCCTGGGTGCAGGATGAGGATCGTACGGTCGTTGCGCCAGTTGAGTTTGGTGCGATGCCAGAAAGCGCGCCACCTCCTGCTCCAGCCATGATGAAAATGGCTGCGCCTATGTCAGTTGGGCGCAGTGCAATATTGAGCGCAGAGTCTCTCGATCTGTCGCTCGATGCCATGGAGCAATCGACGGTAGCAGCAGCGAGTGGAGCTGAGGCAGGTGCATTGTTTCAGTATCGGGTGGCATACCCGGTTAGTGTTGCACGTGGGCAATCAGCGATGGTGCCAATTGTTGGCCAACGCTTAACCGGGCGTAAGGAACTGCTCTACAATCAGCGTAAACTACCAAACCATCCGGTTGCCAGTTTGCGAATGCAGAATGAAACTGGGCTGACCTTAGAGCGCGGCCCAGTGACAGTGATTGAGGCTAGTGATTATGCGGGTGAGGCAGTGCTGCCGTTTACGCGCCCAGGCACAGAGCTGATTATTCCATATGCAGTTGAGCTAGGGATCAGCGTCAAGGAACTTACCAGCAGCGAGCGTGTTCTGAAAGGTATACAGATCCGCAATGGCTATCTGCTTGTCGAAGAATGGGATATTCAATCGATTGGCTATTGGGCGCATAGCACGCTCCAGAAGCCAGTAGATATCATGATCGAACAGGCTGAGCCAAATGGCTCGGAATTGTTCGACACACCTGAGCCAGCTGAACGAGCGCAGGGGTTGGCACGCTGGCGACTCATATGTGCACCAGGGGTTGAAACAAATCTGGTGGTGCAGCATCGCCGGCTGGTGAGCCGACGTGAGCAGGTACGCTCCTTCTCAATGCTTCAGTTACGCGATTACTTTGAGCGGCGCTTCTTGGATGAGGCCAGCTTTAAAGGGCTTGAGGCGCTACTCGCAATCTACGATCAGATTGGTCAGAAACAACTGCGGCTACGCCAGATTGAGCAGGAACGCAACCAGATCTATAAGCGCCAGCAGCAGACTCAGGGTAGTTTAGGGCCACTCGGTCGTGAAGGCGAAGAAGGCAAACTGCGCGGGCGCTATGTTCAGCAACTCAACGAACTGGAGAATCAATTGAATGCGCTTGGCAAAGAGGAAAAACAACTCAGCGCCGAGATTGAGCAATTGGAGAAGCAGATCGCGACGAGATTTGCAGCGCTGGCAAAGGAATAAGGAAGTATAAAACAGGGTGCGTTGAAGTAAATACTGAACGCGCCTAGCACAGGGTTCTATCAGGAGGCTTCCCTATGACCGACGAGTATATTCTTGATACAGCACCAGTCCGCACGTTTATTGCGAAGGTTCATGTCGCATTGGCACAGGCTGCTCCCGCTGATGCACTTGAGTTGGTGCGCGCGGATTTTGTGACATTATTGGCAGATCACGATTGGCTACCCGATGCATTTCGCAGCCCAGCCGAAAACAGTGGGATGGGAAGTGGCATTGCAACCTGGCTGATCTATCGTGCCGCAGATGGTGGATTATCGTTGTTTAGTTTGGTTGTGCCACCCGGTCCAGCAACACCAGTACACGATCACCTTGCATGGGGGTTTGTTGGGTTGTATCAGGGAACCCAGGATGAGGAAGTATTTCGGGCGGAGCCTGGTGCGACAGATCACCATGCACCATTGACAATGACCGAGCGCAATGCCTTGATACCAGGTGCCTTATATAAATTGCTGCCACCCGAAGGCGATATTCACCGTGTGATTACCACATCCTCGTTGGCCTCAGTCAGTATTCATTTGCTTGGCAACGATACTGGTTGTGTTTGGCGACATGCGTATACACCAGAGAATCAAGGCATTCGCGCATTCCGATCTGGCTGGAGTAATGTGGCATGTAAGGAGGCAGCATAGTGCGGAAGCAGGGTACGGTTGACCACCCGCGTCTCTACGAGTAGAATATCGTTCATATTTAACGATAGATACCGTGGAGAGGAAATAGAATGTTGATGTCAAAACGGCTGCGAATCCTGCTCGCGGTAGGCTTGTTGTCTGCCCTTGCTAGTTGTGGCGGCCAGAGTGCGGCCCCAACGCAGGCTCCTGCACCAACCCAGGCTGCCGCACCAACCCAACCTCCTGTGCCTACGCAAGTTCCTGCACCAACCCAGGCTCCCGCTACGGCTGTGGCTGTTGATGCTCCAACAAGTGTGCCAGCATCGACAAGCGTGGCACCTACGGCGGCTCCGCTTGAGGTTCCTGATACTATTCCAGGGGCATTGGTTCGAGGTACAATCAGTGAGCGCCCATTTATTGTTATGATCGATAATCATCCAAATGCGTACCCACAATCTGGGCTAGACAAAGCTGGTATCGTATTTGAATCGCTTGCAGAGTTTGGCTTGACACGCTTTATGGCGGTTTTCGCGCCAGGGATCACTCTAGATGCTACAAAGATCGGGCCAGTGCGTAGCACAAGGCTCTATTTTGCACAATGGGCGCTGCCATTTAGCGCACTGTATGTGCATGCAGGCGGCTCTCCGCAAGGCTTGGAGCTTGTCCAGAATACCCAGGCAATCATTAATGTCGATGCCTTGTTCAATGCCAGTTCGGGCTATTTCACCCGCGATGAGAGTCGTGGCGCACCACACAATCTGTATACGAGCAGTGCCAAACTCGCCCAGGCAAGTAGCGCTAACCCAGGTAATCCTATTCGTAAGGATATTGGGTTCCTATTTAAGGAGGAAGCTCCTGCAGCTCAGCGCCCACAAACACAGGTGATCAGCTATTTCTTCCTCTACCGCGAGGATAGCGCAGGATGGGTCTACGATTCGGCCAGCAATAGCTATGGACGTCTACGGCGTGGTAAGCCAGCTGTTGATGCTGAGAGTGGAGCGCAGTTACGCGCCAAAAACGTTGTCGTGATGGAAGTCAAAGAAGAACCGATTCAAGGTGATGAAAAAGGGCGCATTGAGCAGCAGGTCATTGGCTCGGGCAAGGCCCGCATATATCTAGATGGAACTGAACGTGAAGTGACCTGGAGCAAGGGCGGCCCTGAAGATGCGTTGATTTTTGTCGATGCCTCTGGAGAAGAAGTGCGCTTTAATCCTGGTTCGCTCTGGATTGTTGCAGTACCAGCCATGGAGAATGTGACTGTGTCCTGATAGCGCATAGCGCAAACAACCCTGCGTTGTGCGCCATGCGCTATTACAACTCCCTGCGCCCCTCGAGTGCTGAGCTAAGGGTGCTTGAATCGGCCCATTCCAGATCGCCTCCCGTGGGCAGGCCGCGTGCAAGCCGGGTGACGCGCACACCAAGTGGGATGAGTGCGCGCTGGAGGTGGAAGGCTGTTGCCTCGCCTTCCAGGTTTGGGTTCGTGGCGAGAATAACCTCTTCGATTGGCTCGGTACGAACCCGATCTACCAATTGATCAAAGTAGATATCCTCACGATTCATGCCTTCGAGTGGTGCGATACGGCCATGCAGGACATGATAGATACCTTTGAATACACCAGTCCGTTCGATCGCGACAGCGTCAAGCGGCTCCTCAACGACACATACTATTCGCTGATCGCGTCCGGTGTTTGAACAGATCGAGCAGTAATCCGCTTGGGTGATATAGTAGCAACGTTTACAAAAATGCACTTGCTCTTTGAAGTGGAGCAGCGCTTCGGCGAGGTTACGTGATTGTTCAGCATCGGCCCGCAGCAGGAAAAAGGTCAATCGTGAGGCCGATTTTGGCCCAATTCCTGGTAAGCGACCAAATTCTTCAATTAGCCGTGCAACTGGCTCGATTAGCAGATTATTCTCGGTATTGATGGCCATAGCTGCTCCCAAATGGGAAAATGCACCACAGAAAGACACAGTTCCGCTTCCAATAGTTTAGAATAGGCCTGGCACCTTCATGCCACCGGTGAGCGCACCCATGCGCTTCTCGGCCAATTCCTGAGCCTTCTTACTAGCATCATTGATCGCCGTCATGATTAATTCCTGCAGTGTGTCAATATCTTCGGGATCAACAACCTCGGGCGCAATCTTGATCCCGCGAATGTCACGATGGCCATTCATTGTTACAGTGATATAACTGCCTGCACTACCCTCGACTAATTCATTCCCAAGCTCCTCTTGGATTTTGGCCATCTGGCGCTGCATTTGCTGGGCCATCTGCTGGAGCTGTTTCTGGTTCATTGGTTACTCCTCGTGTGTGTCGACGCGAACGATATCGGCGTCGAAGATATTGATTGCAGCCTTTACAAGTGGATCTTTGCGGCTTGTCCGAATCTGCTCGCGTAACATACTGGGGTGTTCACGACTCTGTGTTTCTACAATACAGCGAATCGTATGCGGCTCGCCAACCAGTTTAGAGATCACTTTTTCGACGATTTGGCGTAGTTGTGGTTTCTCAAGCCGACCGATCATCCAATCATTGGCGACCTCAAGAAGGATCGTCTTCTCTTTCACATCTATCGGGCGAACCCCACTATTAAGTAGCGCCTGTAACGTCTTATCATACACACGCACATCGCGAATCACCTCTGGCCAAATGCTCTCGATCTGCTCCAGTGCGGCTGCATCTGCATTGGCGGATTCAACTTCCTCTGTAACCTGTACCACCGATCTTGGATCTGGTGTGTGGGCTGGTGGTGGCGTAACTACCTGCTCTACGAGCACTTCATTTGGTTCGACCTGCACAGGCTGTGGTTGAGGATCGGGCAGTTGCTCCACCGGTGCGTCCGGTGCCTTGATTTCCTGAATCTTGATCTTTGGTTCCTGATCGCGGCTGGCTGGTTCGCGACTCACTGGATCGCGGACTTCAGTTCGCCCCACCCGCGCCGCCCCACCCCGCACACGCGCCTCTACCCCCCCCCAGTTCCCGGGGTTTGCCTCAACGACCGCAAGCTCCAGCGGCAGTTGGCCATACGGGCTAGTGCGTAGCTGGTGATCGAGCTCACCAAACAATCGCGTCCACGCCAGCAGCGAACCAAGTTCTGCAGAACGCACTTGTTCTTGGAGTGCGGCCAGTTCATCTTCGGAAGCATCGAGTAGCCCAGGGTCTGCAGCCGCTTTGAGGAGTAGTAATGCGCGTAACCGCTCGACAAGATCACGAGTGTATTGGCGTAGATCCGCGCCACGTTCTGCAACCGCAGCAACCGCACGTAGCGCAGCGGCCATGTTGGCGCTGATGAGCGCATCGACAAGTGCAACGACTTCTTGCGATTCGGTTGCGCCAAGCAGCCCGCGCACCTGTTCAAGCAGAATTGCCGCACTACCATACGACATAAGCTGATCGAGAATACTGAGTGCATCACGCATGCTCCCAGTAGCGGCACGGCCAATCGCTTCGGGTACACCTGCCTCGAGTGTAAAGCCTTCTTGTGTGGCAATTTCACGTAGGTGTGCTGAGGTGGCACTAATTGAATGACGATTAAATGTGAAGCGTTGGCAGCGCGAAAGAATGGTTGCTGGAACCTTGTGGACTTCGGTAGTTGCCAGAATAAAGAGTGCGTGATTGGGTGGTTCCTCAAGAGTCTTCAGCAGCGCATTGAAGGCTGCCGTCGAGAGCATATGCGTTTCGTCGATGATATATACTTTATAGTGGCCAAGGGTTGGGCGGAACTGCACACGTTCAATGATTTCGCGCGCATCCTCGACACTTGTGTGCGAGGCGGCATCCATCTCAATAACATCGACTGCACGGCCTTCCGCGATTGCAGTGCACATCTCACATTCGCCACATGGACGCAGCTCTGGATCGGCAGTACAATTGACCGCTTTAGCCAATAGGCGTGCTACGGTCGTCTTACCTACGCCACGCGGCCCGGTAAAGAGATAGGCATGCGCAATACGACCATCCAGCAATGCGTTGCGCAGTGTTTGGACGATATGCTCCTGCCCAACCAGTTCGTCGAACGTCTGGGAGCGATAACGGCGATAGAGCGCCTGTGACGCCATGCTTACTCACTTACCATAGATATCTTGTGCCAATTATACCCTACCAAGTGCCCACCCGCAAACAGATTTGCGACTTTTTCATTTATGGGAACTCTTGTGTAACCAGATACGTCCTTCTTGCGATAGATACTATAGATTCCCTTAACTGAAGGAGCACTCCCAATGAAACAACGTATGATCCTGGTACTCCTGCTTGTATTGCTTGGCTTGAGCGCGTGTGGTGGGGCGGCGCCTGCTGCTCCGCCCAATGTAACGAGCAGCCAGGAGTTCGCGCCCGCCCCAGAAGCTCCCCCCTCGGGCGCAACTGGCCTCGATGCTTCTGGCAAAACGACTAACGCAGGCGCACCGGCTGCTGGCGAGCCAGGCCAATCGGCACCAGCGGATGTCCAACGGCTTGTGATTAAAACCGCATCGTTAACGCTACAGGTCGAGAATGTACGTGATACTGAGACGGCGATTCGCAATCGGGTTAGCGAACTAAACGGCTATATCGTTATGGTTCAGAGCAATGGCTCCGACAATGATCTTGTGATCGATATGACCTTCCGCGTTCCGGCGGATCAATTCGATACTGCGCTGAATGGCGTTCAGGGCCTTGCCAAGAAGGTGCTCAGCCGTACCTTGGGTGGTGAGGATGTGACTGAGGAGTTTGTTGACCTGGATTCGCGCCTGCGTACTCTGGAAGCTACGCGTGACCGGTTACTCGATCTATTGGCAAAGGCCGATACCGTTGAAAGCGCACTCGCAATCAATCAGGCATTGACCGATGTTCAGGGCCAGGTTGAACAGGTTCAAGGTCGTATGAAGTACCTCAAGCAGAGCGCGGCGCTCTCAACCATCTCGGTTTCCTTGCGGCCAGTGCCACCACTGCCATCACTTATTGATGAAGATAGCTGGCAACCGCTGCGGGTTGGCGCAAAAGCGCTGCGAGATCTGATCGAATTTGGTCAAGGCTTGGTGGAACTGTTGATTGTGTTAGCCATTTGGTTGCCAGTCTGGGGGACAATCTTATTGCTGCTTCGCTGGGGTTGGCGTAAAATTCGTGGTAGTGGTAAACCCAAGGCACCGCCTGCTGCACCACCTGCTGCACCACCTGCCACGCCTCCTGCCACGCCTAACGCAGAGTAGTGTATTATTCCTCATTATAAACCTCTCTCCCGTAGGAGAGAGGTGGCCATAAGCCAGGGTCAGGGCTTCTGGGAGACATGTGCTGATAAACCTAGAGTCTCCCAGTACAAAGCCTCATGAGTACCCTGGCTTTGTGGTTTCAGATGTTGGGTAACGTTTTGTGGTTTCGTTGTGTAGAATCGCCTACTTGGAGGTCAATCATCATATGAATCGAATGGTAGCACTCCTACGAGGCATTAACGTTGGGCGCGCGAAACGGATCGCAATGGCCGATTTACGTGCGTTGGTTGAAGGGTTAGGCTACACGCAGGTAAAAACACTTCTGAATAGTGGTAATGTGGTCTTTACTGCACCAAGTGGGAGTGCAGCCGAGGCAGCAACACGCATAGAAACGGCAATCAGTAGCCAACTCAATATCTTCTCGCGGGTTACGGTGATTACTGCTGATGATGTGGCTGAGATTGTGGCGCAAAACTCAGTGTTGGATATTGCTACTGATCATTCGCGCCTGTTCGTTTCAGTGCTGAACAAGCCAGCCGATCGGGTACTGCTGGAGCCTCTTCTCACCCAAGATTGGTCGCCCGAAGTGCTTATGCTGGGAACACGTGCAGCTTATTTATGGTGTCCAGAGGGTATTCTGGCCAGTAAGGTATCTGAAGCAATGGGGAAGGTCATGCGTGATGCAGTAACAAGCCGGAATTGGGCGACAATTCTGAAGTTGCAAGCGCTTATGTAGGGTATTATCTACATAGTGACTACGCCTCGTTGGCTAAAGGTTCTTGTGATGCACTATCACCTCGCTCAACTCAATATCTCTCCCATGAAGGCCGCACTCGATTCGCCAATCATGGCCGATTTTGTGGCGAACCTGGATCGCATCAATGCACTTGCCGAAAGCTCGGCTGGCTTTGTCTGGCGCTTACAGACGAATGATGGGAATGCGACAGCACTGCGACCATTTGGCGAGAATATATTAGTGAATATGTCGGTGTGGCAGGATGTCGAAACACTGAGTGCATATGCCTACCAATCCGCGCATGTTGCGTTTGTCCGCCGACGCAAGGAGTGGTTTGAGCGCATGCCGGTCTCCTCTGTTGTGCTATGGTGGCTGCCGGCTGGGCATAAGCCAACACTTGAGGATGCACGTGAGCGGCTGGAATACTTGCGGCAATCTGGCCCTTCACCCTGGGCATTTACGGCGCAACATGCTTTTTCCGCGCCAGATGCCGCCGCCGAGTTGACACTACGTGATGTTATTGCTAGTGATTTGCCGATCTTCTTTCAGCATCAACAGGATTCTGCTGCAAACCATATGGTAGCCTTCACATCTGCCGATCCCACCGATCGTAAAATGTTCGACCAGCATTGGGTGAAAGTATTGAGCGATGAATCGATCACAAAACAAACCATCCTACTTGGTGAACATGTGATCGGCAATCTGGTTGGCTATGAACTGTTTGATGAGCACAACATTGGCTATTGGCTTGGTAAAGAATATTGGGGCCAAGGGCTAGCGACGCGTGCATTGGTTGCATTCTTACGCCATGAAGTAACGCGCCCACTCTACGCGCGGGTAGCATACGATAATTATGGCTCCTTGCGAGTACTCCAAAAATCCGGGTTTGAGATCATTGGTGAAGATAGCGAATTCTCTTTCGCCCGTAAAGAAGATATGCGTGAGATTGTGCTGCGGTTAGGGGCAGGAGATAGCGCACAACGCACAGCGTATAGCGCAATAGATCGCTCCATCGCTCCATAGTTCTGCGCTCTTGCGTTCTTGCGCTCTTGCGCTATGCATACCAGTATCTTCCGCTATAATGGTGCGATGCTGCGTGCGGGTTTGCCATTCGAGCGAGGTGAAAGCATGATAATTTTGAGTAGTATCCTGGTTGGGTTGGTGGCGATTGAACATGTGCATATCCTCTATATGGAAATGTTTGCCTGGACGACAGCGCGTGTTCAGCGAATATTTGGTATCACCGCTACGTTTGCACAGGAATCGAAGGCATTGGCGGCCAATCAAGGGCTCTATAATGGCTTCTTAGCAGCAGGCCTGTTCTGGGGTATAGTGCATCCTGATCCTCACATGGCTGTGCAAATACAGATCTTCTTTTTATTATGTGTGCTGGTTGCGGCAGGCTATGGTGGAATAACCGTCAAGCGTTCGATTCTGGTTGTTCAAGGTGCTCCTGCACTCTTGGCACTTCTGGCTGTGTTGGTGAATATGTTTATGGCCTGACCTGTTTGGACGCAACTTGGTATTATTCCTTGGTTCTCGTATACAGTTTCGAGGTTCTGATAGGAATACCACATGACAATAGCTTCCTCTGCCGTTAGCCTACTTGGTGCAATTGGTCTGCCAGCACCTATCCATGAATTAGCCGCACGCCAATGGGATGTTATTGTTGTTGGAGCTGGGCATAATGGCCTGACATGCGCTGCCTATTTGGCACGCGCAGGTAAACGAGTGTTGGTGCTTGAATCGCGTGCCAGGATCGGTGGCGCATGCACCATGGAAGAGCTCTGGGGTGATGTTCAGATGTCGCCCTGTGCGTATGTAGTTGGGCTACTGCATCCACTTGTCGTGGATGAACTACGTATGCGTGAGCATGGCTTTTCGTGGACCCCAGCAACCAGTGGGTTATTTGTGCCCTTTTTGGATGGTAGTAGTATCCAGTTGTGGGAAGATGATCAGCGCTGCGAAGCAGAAGTACATGCCTTTTCGCCTCGTGATGTAGCGGGATGGAAGGCCATGAGCAAGGTCATGTCACGCCTACGTAATGCCCTGCGCCCGCCCAATGAGCGCGATGTCTGGATCGGCAACTCACCAACCCATGATCAGTTGCTAGCGCGGATCGATCATGACCCTGAACTACGCGGCTTACTCTTCGATTGGAGTATGGTTGAGTATGTTGAGCGCTACCTGGAGGATGAACGCCTGCAATCTGCCTATATCGGCCAGGGTGTGATTGGTACAAATGCATCGCCGTTCGATAAAGGCACCGCCTCGATATACTTTCATCATTCGTCGGGCAATCTAGATAACCAAAATGGTGTTTGGGGGTATGTGCAGGGCGGCATGGGGCGGGTTTCATTCATTCTCTGTGATATAGCATGTGAGTATGGCGCAACCGTTGCTGCGGGTGTTTCAGTGGCGGCGATCCTGCCTGGCGAGGGTGTTGAACTTGCCGATGGCACACGCATTCATGCCCCAATTGTGGTGAGTAACGCCGATCCACATGTGACACTACGGCTCTTGGGTAGCAATGTCGATAGTGCTTGGAAAACACAGGTTGAGGCAGTTCCAATCACGGGTTGTACCGTTAAGTTTAATATGCTCCTGCGCGAATTACCGAACTTCCGCACTCGCCCTGGCACCCACGAAGCACATCATGCTGGGCAAATCAACACTCCGTTGAGCAAGCAGGAATGGGCTGACACATTTGCGGCTTCACAGCGCGGCGAATTGCCAGCTAAACTCTGGACAGAGCAATACTTCCAGACAATGCACGACCCACATGTGGCACCGAATGGTTTGCACACCATGAGCGTTTTTGCTCAATATGTGCCATACCGCTTTGCATCTGGCGATTGGAAAACTCGCCGCGAGGAAGTCAAGCAACTTGGGATTGCCTCAATCCAGCCGTATGTGAGTAATTTCCCAGAAGCAATTGTAGATATTGAGGTGCTTGGCCCACCCGATATTGAGCAGAAAGTTGGTCTGACAGGCGGGCATATCTTCCAAGGCGATTGCCGACCGCAGTATATGTGGGATCAGCGGCTGGCGTATCGCACGCCAATGGAAGGGGTCTATTTATGTGGTGCATGTACCCATCCCGGTGGTAGTGTGATTGCCATGAATGGGCGTAATGCGGCCATGGAGGTATTGCGTGGGGGTGAGTGAGAACGGTGGTAGATGATAGAAGAATGGATTGTGGATTCGCGTAGATCCTAAATGTGGCTGCGCTTTGCCATCAGACATGCGTTACTATCCACAATCCAGTATCGATTGGCTTATGCGCCAATGGCCTGTTCTTGCTCCCGAGCTGCGAGAAGCCGACGCGTTGTCCCAACAAACTCATCGATCAGGAAGGGCTTGCTCAGGAATGCACTCACGCCTGCAGCGGCAGCCTCACGGCGGGTGGCGGCTGAATCGTAGGCCGTAAAGAGTACCATGGGTGACACAGCCCCACGACGTTTCAGCTCTTCGATCATTTTTACGCCATTCTTGCCGCGTAGATTATAATCGGTGAGGACAATGTCATACGGTTGCTCATCCCAAAGATCCAGGCCTTCCTCAGCGGAAATAGCCTGATCAAGATGGTATGGCATTCCTAGCGTTTGCATTCCAAGGCCAATGATTTTGGCGATGTAATGATCATCTTCGACGAGCAAAATGCGGAATGCGTGTCGTGCATCCATGAGCGGCTCACTTTGTTATTGTTAACCGCAACATGCTGCGGGTCTTCATCGTACCACAATCTTGCTCGGCTTCAAGTGATAAAAACGTCAGAATCCGGTTAACATTAGATCAGCCCTGAAGAATAGAACCATAATCACGGTAGAATGAGCTATTAGCAGCAGAGAGCGATCATCGGTAGTACAGTTTGGAGTAGGAGTTCATATGCGTTCTGGTTTTCGTTACCTGGCCCTTGGCTGCTTTTTTTGTTATTTGGCACTCTTTCCTGGCTCGACAACAACGGTTGCACTGGATGCCGTTCCTGCCTGGGGTGTATGGATGGGCGCAGCACTGCTCATATTACAAGGAATCGCGGCCTTTGCCTGGTTGCTTGGGAGTTATGGCAGGCGTGGGTTAGTAACTGGTGGTTTGGCATTCTTGCTGGCGTGGGCTGTTGAACATATTGGTGAAACAACTGGCCAACTATTTGGGCGATATCAGTATACCGATGTACTACAGCCGCAAATACTCGGGGTTGTTCCGGTTCCAATTACCTGTGCATGGCTGATTGTGGCGCTGGGTTCTTGGCAGTTAGCGGGCTGGCTTTGGCATCCGCCAAAGCAGGCTGTGTACTGGGCAGACCGTAATATGATCGGGCGTGTTATATGTACTGCAACACTGGTCGTTGTGCTTGATCTGCAAATTGAGACGGTTGCCACATTAGTTAATCGCTACTGGATATGGGTTGACCACGGTGCCTACTATGGTGTGCCAACGGTAAATTTTATCATGTGGTGGGTTGTGGGTTTGGCAATGGGATTGCTTCTATGGGCAAGCTTGCCGCACTCTGCAGCGCTTAGAATACCAAAGAATGACACGAGTACAGTGCGCGATCAGTTATTTGCTTGGTTATTTACTGCTATTCCTGCACTCATGTACATCCTCAGTTCAGTAATGTTCACAATTATTAACATCACCTATGGGTTTTTGTGGGCAGGAGGGATCGGGGTTGTGTTGCTCAGTGTCATCCTCATTCAGGTATTGCGTTCCATTAGCGTTTGCGGTTTACCGATTGTCCGGACAGCTGCGCACGTAGGTCATCAAACCAGCGATTGATGCCTTGGCGTCCTTGGAGCAGAACTTGATAATCATCAAGCTGCTCGGCAAGGATATCATCACGCAATCTATCGGCGGCAGTTGTCAAGCGGATACGAATCTCGTCAACCAGCGCGGCTTCAGGGATGTTTGTATCGGCAATATGAGCTGGCCCACAATAGATCAGCGCCTCGGGTTGTTGCTCACCGCGAAATTCATAACGTAATGCCACTGGCCAAAGTGTTGCACCACCACACTGTACGGCCACGCGTGCGATACCAGGAAATGCTACCAGTGGGCGGCGGTCTGCAGGGGCGATCCGCCCTTGTGGAAAGATCCATAAGCAGCGGTCGCGCCGTTCGCGTAAGCGGTTAGCAATATACCCAATCGATCGATCCACATCGCCTGGGATCTTACGGTCGATCGAGAATGCGCCACACCAGGCGAAGAATCGGTAGGCGCGCAACTGTTTGGCTTCCATCATAATATAATTCTGGAAGCCTTGTTCCAAGACCCGGTAATACAAGAGGAACAGCATGTAGGCATCCCACCAGGCTGAATGCGTTAGGTAGACAATCAGCGGGCCAGCTTCTGGCCGTGGGATCGGCCCATCGATTTTGATTCGCACACGACTAAATTCATTGCGCAAGGCTGGCAATACCAGTGTACGCCAGATAATCTCTTGTGCAAGTGGCATGTGATTCGCGGGAATTTCGGGCTGTGGATCGCTGAGCATTATCTTCCGCTCTATGGTTTAAACCAATACTGACACTACCACCGTAGCCAACCGCGACGAATAGCAACCTCCAGTGGCCAGATCAGTGCAACCACCAGCAGCAGCCATGGCCAGATGGCTTGTCCATCGCTGGAATCGGGTATTCCACCAGGAGGTGCACCATTCTCGCCTCCTGGGCGGCTTGCGGATTCAATCGCTTCAAGGAGTGGCTGCCCACGTAAGATGCCATCACGTGCGCTTGAGGTGGGCAGATATTCAGCCGGGAAACTACGCACAAAGCCAATTTGAGTGCTCCGTATGGTATCTTCCTTGAGTGCACGTACCGCCAGTGCATAGGCACCCTCGGCCGATAAGAGGATCGTTTGCGCATAGCGCCCTGGTGCAATCTGGCGAAGCTCCAAGCTGCGGGCGCTGCCATCTGGCAAGGTAAGGCTTACCTGTACATCTGCCAAATCAAGTGGCTCACCAGCCGATCCTATCGCATCGGCCGTGATCGTTGCGGCATCACCACTCTGCGATACACGCACCTGTAATGGGCCACTATCTGGTTCTGGCAGTGTGTAGCGGATAAGACCCGCCCAGAATCGCCCATAATCGGGCCAGTTGGACCAATTGGCCGCCCATGGACTCTCTGTGCTAGGTGTCCATGCAACCGCGCGGCCCAAGCCATACTGCCAAGCTGCCAGCACTGGGTCGTTCTCTGGTGACTTGAGCACTAGTTCTGCCTCTGGCTTCATGGTTGTGGCGACATAGCCCTGAAGTGAGGGCAACTGATTAGCGCTGAATGATCGCAGTGTCGGATGTGGTGATGCGAGCTCTGCACGAAATTCCCCTTCAACCTGCGGTTCAGTGCGCAAAATCTCGCTCTCAAGGAGTGTCAACCGTGGGATATCGGCTGGCGTTGCGGCAAAATGGTAGCGCCCACCACCAAGCTGTGCTAATTCGCGTAACAGGTCGGTATCGGCATCGGCACCAATTGCGATTGCAGAGAGTGTGATGCCACGACTATGCATACGTTCCACAAGTGATCGGTAGGTTGCTCGATTGGTAGTGAATGAGCGACCATCGGTTAGCAGCACTGCGTGACGCACCGGGCCTGGTTGTGCTTCTAGGTTTGGCAGCCCAGCCTGTAACGCCCCCATGATATCCGTACCGCCGCCCAGCGGGATGTTGCTAATTTGTTTCTGCAGATCGGCCAATGAGAGTGCTGCCCCGATTGGCTGGAAATTAACAATCCAATCGGTAGTGATATCAAACGCGAGGACGCCAATACGGTCATTCTCACGAAGCGATTCAGTTGTTAGAATCGCTGATTCCTTGGCCATGTTGAATTTGGAATCGCCAGTGTCAGGGCCCATACTGGCCGATTGATCGATAATGAGCAGCAGATCAATATCAGGGCGCTGGCCATGCTGTGGCGGTTGCATGCTAACCGGCAATGTCTGCTCAAGCGGCGTATCCTTATAGGCTCCAAGCGTAAAACTGTTCTTACCCCCCACAGCGACTAACCCACGCCCCTCGCTACGCACAAATTCACGGATGGTCGCCATTTGATCAAGCGTCAGATCACCAGCAGCAACATCGAGCAATACAATACTCTCGTAGCGTTCCAACTGCGAAAGCTGCGATGGTATCCGATTAGGTGCGACCAAATCGGTATTGATACTGAGTGGTTGGAGCGCATCTTGAAGAATACGCCCCGCGGCAGGTTGGCCTTCAATAATTAAGACACGCGGCGCTGGGGCAACGAGTGCGGTCGTTGCTCCAGCATTATTGCGGATAATCGTATCAGTGTCTGCTGCAACCTGTGTCTGAATGGTGAGAATACCTGGTGAGCCAGCTTTCGCAGTATAGTGGAAGCGATTCTCGCCTGCGATCAAATTCAGCGTGCGTTCGGCTGGTGGCTCTGTGCCAACCGCAAAACTCAGGATGGCCACAGCTTCCCCAGTACTGCCAACCACAACTTCGGTATCGAATTCCTCACCTTCACGCAGGCTGGTTGGGGTGTGTATTGATTGAATCCAGACTTCCGGGTCGATCGGTGCAATATACAGATTGGTGTCGATTGGGATTCCTGCTTCGCCGGCGGCGGCGGCGGCAGCAAGCGCATCATCTGTGGTTGGCAGTGCATCGGTAAAGAGCGTAATGCGCCCACCACCAGGGCCAACAAGGGTCCGTGCTGAATCGAGTGCAGCTGCAATATTGGTCGCCTCTGAGCGCAGCGTGGCCGCAGGTGGCGGAAGTGGTGCCGGATCGCCGCGAATCGTATCAATATCAATCTGGGTGCGCTCTGAATCGGGTGTGAATGTGGATTGATTGGCACCAAAATAGATCACTACAGTCCGTCCACGTTGGACTAAAGCAGTTTGGGCGGCACGATCACGCAACTCGATCCTGCCTGCCTCGCCCAAGCTTTCGGATTGGTCCACAACAAGCGCCAATACGGGATCGAGGCGGCCTGGCCTACTGCCGATAATCGGGTCGGCTAATGCCACCACCAGTAGGCCAGTGATCAATAGGCGCAATCCAACCGCAATTGGGGAGATGCGCAGGCGCCGCCGCCACCAGATGAGCCCCAGGATTGGCAGAAGAATCAGCAGTAATAAGAGCTCGGGATGTCGTAATACCACTAGCGCCTCAGTAAGGTAGGAGCCATTCGATCAAATGCGCCCAGGACATACATCCATTCAAAGAGTAATACGACTAGCCCCACCATAACCAACCACGGCCAGAGGTCGAGTGGTTGTGCCAATGGGCCAGCCGAGCCAGGATCGCGATCTGGGCCAGCGATCGGCGGAGCTGGCTGTGGCGCAATCCGCGATTCACTCGGACTCCCAGCATTGACGCCAATTGTTGTTGTGTAGAGCACCTGCGTGGCGTTACGTTCCTCGATGTGGTAGAAGCCAGGTATAGTAAATCCATCCAGAGCGGCTGCCGCCTGACGAGCAACCAAATCACGACGACCATCTGGCGCAATTAAAGCAACGGTATCAGCGCGTGGATCAGGGCGTAAGGCGACGGAGGCTCCCAGTGCAACGCTAGCTGGTGGCGGGCTGGCGGTGAGGTCACGCACCGTGCGCGCCATTAGCAGCGGGAAGGCCAGACGCGCAGGAAGATTTGTTTGCTTGAGGTTGAATGTCCATACCGCAACCTCGCGGCCATCAAGTTGCCCGCGTAGCACCAGTGGCGTCTCGGCCAGAATAATGTTCCCCTGATCATCAAGTGCTTGGGCCTGCGATGTTAGGAGGGTTGTAGCCCAATCTGGTACTGGGCTTAGTGGGCGCACACTGCCAAAATTGACACCACCGAAACTCAGTCCATCAAGAAGAATTCCACGTTGGATGAGCGAGTCACTCTCGATCTGGCGTGGGGTTTGTTCGCTTACGGTGAGGAGCGAACTTCCGGTGGGCGGGTTTACCAGCAGCATTGCACCCTGCGGCCAGGCAAGCGGAAGGAAATCATCGAAGATTGTCAGGCTAGTAGAAGTGCTTTGTGCCGGATTATAGGCGAGTGGGTCGGTTGTTGTTACGCGTACACCCGGAATTGCGGCCAATGCACGTAGGATCAAATCGGGTTGTACAGAAACAAGTTGGACTTCGATAGGGCGCGTGGTATGGATGCTGAGAAACGCTTGGTCGTCATCCGGAAGCGCATCGGCACCATCAAGAACAGCCTGTAGTTCCTGAATACTGCCTGGCAACGACCATGTGAGTTCATATTCGCCATCGGGCGCCAGCGGGATAATATCAGTACCAATTAGTGCCCCATCGGCATACAAACGCAATGTGGTGGAGAACTGTGGGCCAGCATAATTTGCCAACCGCGCATATACATGCAATTTGCCGCCCCATGGCCGCGCTGCAAATGTAACAATCGCACGGTTTGCCTGGTTTGTGCCAACGGTTTCCCATTCAAATGGCACTCCAACTCGGCGGGGTGCAAGCGGTGGGTTGGCACTATCGCTGATGGCGATGATCCGCCGGGAGTGGCTACGGTCGAGTGCTGCTTCGCCCAATGCAAGGGCTGCGTCGAAATTGGCGCCAACCCCGCCGACGCGAATGCGATCTAGCGAGGCATTGAGCAGTGCGGAATCAGCAGCGCTCCCTTCGGCCAAAATCGATGGTTGTGGCCCAACGCCAATCAGTGTAATTCGGTCGCCTGGGCGGAGTGCTGCAATCAAGCTTCGTGCGCGATCCATGGCCAAATTGATTCGGCGCTGGCCAGCTTCATTGGTGGCCATACTGGTCGATTGGTCGATCAATACGGCGGTATGGCGAGCACCATCAAAGGGTAACCCTGCTAGTTGTGGGCGCGCAAGTGCCAGGCCAAATAGGGCAGCGACTAGCAGATGAAGCAACAACAGGAAGCTGATTGGCAACATTTTCCAGCGTGCGCCTTCTGGGCGCAATGGAATATTACGCCAAAGTAACAGGCTTGGAACGACTTGACGTTGGCGCCGCTCGCCAATCAGATGCAGCATCACAATCACGGGCAGCGCAATCAACGCGAGCAGACCAATTGGTGTGAGAAATGTCATAGGCAGTCATTCAGGGTTAGAAAGTAGAAATGAGAAGCTGTATAAATCGCCGCATTAGCGTAAAATCCGGCTTGCATGTAAATATGGAATCACCTGACGCTCAAATGGCCATATTGTCTGAATTTGGGCATAGCTCGCACCACGGCGGGCACAGGCATCGCGAATACCTGCTTGCCATTCGGCCACATTACGCTGGAAGAGCGCCAATGTCCGATCATCAAGCACAATTGGCATACGTTGGTTCGTCTCGGCATCAACCAGTTCAGCCGATTCGCCGGTTGGTGGATTGATCTCGCGTGGGTCGACGATATGGAGTACGAGAATTTGCCAGACAGGCGCAGGCAGGCTTCGTAATGCTTCGGCCAACCCCTCAGGCGCAAGCAGATCAGAACACAGCACTAATAACCCACCGCGCTGGTGGCGTGCTGCATGAGCAGATAGTACATCCGCCAGAGCCGTCGGACGATCGGAGCGGAGTTGCTCAAGAAAGCGCAGCAATTCTGCTAGGCGCATCTTACCACGGGCTGGCCCAAACGACTGTAGAGCAGTATCGCCAAATGGTTGCACAATCAGGCGATCATGGTGATTGAGTGTCAAATATCCCAAAGCCGCCGTGAGCTGAAGTGCAGAACGCAACTTCGTCGGGCGGCCCCAATCCATCGAGCGCGAGATATCGAGCAGAATATGAACGGCAACATTTTGTTCGATCTCACCAAGCCGAACAAACAGCTCTTCGTGATGGGCATAGGCACGCCAATCGACATAACGATAATCATCTCCAGCGCTATAGGGGCGATGGTCGCTAAAAATCGTTGCTG
>JANLSE010000707.1:0-15120 GCA_031362265.1 Roseiflexaceae bacterium | reverse complement strand
GCTATACTGGAATAGCCCATAATAGCTGCCCGCTACCACTTCTGGGTTTCCCGATGATTCACAGATCATGACATTCCACATGTGTTCCACTGATTCTGCATATGGGTGGGCTGTTCGCGCCTCTTCTATCCAAATCCGGTATTGGGTTTGAATATCGGGAGCGCTAGGTTCCAGTGCTTGCGAAGGGCTTGCTGTCGGTTGCGGCAAAGCGGTAGAGTATACATTCTCCTGAGTTGGTGGAATTGGCTCGATAGGTTGTAATGTTGGTTGTTCGCGTGTAATTGAGACCGATTCAGATGTGCAGGTAATTAAGCAGAACATGCCAAATAGTATTACGAGCAACCACAAAGCGCGCAAGAGTCACCTCCATGCTTGAAGAATTGTGCGGTGTGTTGGAGCGTTGTGTTGCAAGCAGCATAGTATTCCGCGCCAAGCTCTGGGATGACAACCAAATCTCAGTTTTCCTGAAGCACAAACCTCCGAATCGCTGCGGCAACGCCAGCTTGATCATTACTTGGCGCAACCCAATTGGCAGCAGTGAGTACCTCTGGCTGAGCATTGCCCATCGCAACGCCAATCCCTGCTAGTTGCAACATGCCAATATCGGCCTCTGCATCGCCTAGAGCTAATACCTCGCTGGGAGCAATCCGCCAACGTTGGCAAATGGTCGCCAGGGCACTCTCCTTCGTGGCACTTGCTGCCGTAATGACGGTATCGTGCAGTATGCCATTCTGGTAATGGCGGTTGAAACGCAGTTGGGTATGCTGAAATCGCTCAATCAGTAGCAGGCTTGCCTGCTCGCCTAGCGCGAGTAGCCGTGTTGGAGCATCAATCAGTGCATCACGATTTGAGGCAACCAGATTTCCCCATCCCTCTGGGCTTTGCGACAAATTTAGATCTGCCACATGATAGTTCTGTTCGCGAATGGTTGTGACAAGGCCATAGCCATGCTCATCGGCGACCATTGCGATAGCATGTGCAAGATCAAGATCGATAGCGATCTCGCCAATTGGCGCATGTTCTTGATCGTATAGTACTGCGCCAGATTGGCAGATCATCGCATATGGTATCCCAAGCTGATCTGCAATCCGCATTGTTGAATCGCGTTTACGTGCGGTTGCCATAACAACCAATACTCCAAGCGCTTGGGCTGCTGCCAGTGCTGCACGATGTTCTTGTGGTACTTGCCCATGTGAATTAAGAAGGGTGCCATCAATATCGGTTGCGATAAGTTTGATCATGAAATGTGTTTATTCCTCTATTTACCCTGGCCACATCCCCTGGCCCTCGCGCTCAATTGGGTAGCCGCAGCCGATTAAGTGACTAATCACAGCCTGGCCATGCTCCTCATCACGAACCTCAAGCACCAATTCGATACCCACTTGGTCCAGCGGTGCTAGCCAGACCGCACGACGGTGGAAGACATCAATAACGTTCGCACCTGCTTCGGCAACACGGCTAATGAGCGGCGCAAGATTACCTGGGCGATCATCAGTTGTCGTCTTCAGCAACATATAGCGGCCCTGTTTAACAGCAACCTGCTCGAGTACGCGTGCGAGTAAATTGGTATCAATATTGCCGCCACATAGCATGACGCAGATTTTCTCGTTGGGTCGAAGCGTAATCTTCCCAGATTGTACAGCGGCGAGACCTGCAGCACCAGCGCCCTCTACCACGAGCCGGTTATGCTGCACACAATGCGCAATTGCACGCGCAATTTGGTCGTCATCCACAGTTACAACGTCTTCGACAAGTTCCTGAATGATTGGGAGCGTGAGTGTGCCTGGGCGCTTAACCGCAATGCCATCTGCAATCGTGCGTGCTCCTGGCGCAAGGAGTGGTTGGCCTGCCGCAAGTGAAGGAATCACTGGTGCACATCCAGCAGCCTGGACACCAATGATGCGTATGTTTGGCAAGAGTGCTTTGGCTGCAATCGCAATTCCGCTGATCAGGCCACCACCACCAATTGGGACAACAATCATGGTTGGATCGTCAAGGGCTTCAATAATCTCCAACCCGATTGTACCTTGCCCAGCAATAATACGCTCATCATCAAACGCATGAATGTATATCAGGCCACGTTGATCACATAGTTCCCGCGCATGGGCTACAGCATCATCAAAACTCGCGCCATGCAAAATCACTTCGGCCCCAAGGCGGCGCGTTGCGGAGACTTTTGTGAGTGGTGCACGTTCTGGCATCACAATTGTTGCTGGGATCCCAAGCAACTTGGCGGCTAGTGCGACACCTTGGGCATGGTTTCCTGCCGATGGGGCAATCACACCATGTGTACGCTCATCCGCTGTGAGACGGCTTATTTTGTTATATGCACCACGAATCTTGAAAGATCCACTGCGCTGGGTGTTTTCGGCCTTGAGAAACACCTGAGTCCCAAGTTCACTAGAGAGGCGCTCGTCGGGAAGCACCGGTGTCGCAATGATGATATCGCGCAGGGATCGGCGTGCGGCCTGAATATCGGCAAGTGTGACCATAGAAACCTCATCAGCACAGAATAACGAGCGCACAACATACAACGCACAGCGCATAACGCATAGCGCATAACGCATAGCACACAACACACAGCCCATAACGCATAACGCATAACGCATAACGCATAACGCACAATCGCCACATGCTAGTTTTGCGTTCTTGCGTTCTTGCGTTCTTGCGCTCTTGCGCTCTTGCGCTCCTGTGCTCTCATGCTTTACGCTCTAACTCCTCGGCCTTATTTGCAGCCTGTGCGGCAAGAATACGAAATTTCCGTGCGAGTTCTTTTTCGCCATGTGCATCTGCTGCGCTCATAAGGAAGCCAGCAGCGCGTTGTGTGTTCTTTAAGCCAAGTTTGTTGCCCGAAAGACTATCTTCAGCAATGACCCGCTCAGTGTATTCAACGATCTGTTCGATTGTTAGCATATCAGCCTCCAGTTGTGACGAATGGTTTATTGTACCACCTGCTGTTTCAATTATGGAATCGCTGGAGCAGAGCAGGCTGGTATCTGTTACACTTACGCCACGCCCGTCCGGTATCCATATCAAGAGGAGGCTGACCGTGCAATTTGTTCGACGCCAGATTGGTTTCTTGGTCGGAGTGCCATTTGCTGTGGTCTATGGAATTGTTGCACGGCTTGCCTTTGGCGCTGGCAGTACTGTCGAGCCATTTTTTGCCCCACTTTCGGTTGCGTTCCTCTTTCTTGTACCAATTGCCGTTGGCGCCCTGGCTGTCTGGCTCACACCAGATGAGCGGCGGACGCAATGGGTGCCAGCACTTGGGATTGCCATTGCGGCATGTGCGATTGCTGTGGTGATTACTGGCCTGCTTGCTATCGAGGCACTGATTTGTATCTTGATGGCGACCCCCATTCTATTTGGTGGCAGCGCATTGGGAGGGGCTATAGCCTGTGCGCTTATTCGGCGCCGCGCACAGAATCGGGCGACGATTATTGGGCTGTTGATCGCGCCGTTTCTGTTTGCGCCAATTGAGGGCCTTATTCCACTACAGGATTCGTATGGCAGTGTCGAAACACAGATTGTGATTCAAGCGGATCCGGCCACAGTGTGGCGTACACTGATTGATGTGCCAGATATTAACCCCAATGAGCGTCGCTACAGCCTGTTATTTGATCTGCTTGGCGTGCCTCGGCCAGTAAGGGCAACGCTCGATACCCCAGGATTAGCTGGGATGCGGCGTGGTTGGTTTGAAGATCAGCTGCTTTTTGAAGAACGAATTGAACAGTGGCAACCCGAGCAGCGGATTGCATGGGCTATTTCAGTTGGCGATCGCAGCCAGGTTCCAGCACCATGGAGTGAGATTGGTGGGCGATCATTTGCCGTAACAGGCGCAAGCTATTGGATCGAGCCAATCGATGGGCAACGAGTTGTACTCCACCTGGATAGTAGCTATCGTTTGACAACGCGTTTCAATGGGTATGGTGCAGGTTGGGTCAACTGGGGTGTAGGTGAATTCCAGAACGAAGTGCTATACGTACTCAAGGGGCGCGCTGAGCACAATCAGGGTACTCATTGATACCTGATCGATCATCTACAAACGGCTGGTGTGAGAGGTTTCGGTGCTGAGGATAATGGTGCCGGTGACGGGACTTGAACCTGTGACCTAACGATTATGAGTCGTTCGCTCTAACCACTGAGCTACACCGGCATGGTTTGCGGGGGGTTCCGCCGAGCAAGAATAGTAGCAGAATTATGCCAGTATGTCAATGAATCGTGGCCTGCTTCACAAAATCGAATTGCTGCTTTTGTATGGGCTGTGTTGTGTGCTTGTGGCGTTGCTTTGGGCTGTGCGCCGTGCGCCACTCACACCACTGCCACTGCTAATATTGGATGCGCCAGGTGCCTGGTTCGCATTGGTTGTCTGTTTTGGGGTGGCATTCACGAAACAGCACTATCAGTTCCCATTATGGCATTGCCTCGCGATTGCACTCTTTGCGCTACTGGCAGCGCTCGCGGCTATTCCATGGATAGTTGTGCTGCTCCTACTAGCAAGTACACTTCTCGATTGGTATACGAGCACCCATCATGGGGCGCAACAACGTTATCCACGTACTGTCATTGAGTGGGTACTGCGCTACCCGCAATGCGTCAGTGCAATACCTGCACTGCTCAGCGTACTCATTCTTGCTATACGAGGAGTAGTGCGGTACGACGATCCAACCGCTGGTGCTGCGCTCGATTCATTGGTATTTGGGTTCGCGTTGTTATCGGCTGTCTTGCCATTCGTATCGCTGCTCAATCGTGCTGCTGACCCTCCCAGCCCGTTTGGGTTCCTGCTGCGCATGTTCTGGTTATTCCCACTGATGCGCCTGTTACTCCTGAGCCCATGGAACACCGTGTGGTCGATTTCGGCAGCCCTACTGGGTGCTGGGCTTGCCCTATGGGCCTCGTTGGTAAGCCTAGCACATTCGGATACATATGCCTCTCAGCGCGCTGGGCAGAACCTGCTTCCAGCAATCGCGCTTACAGCCCTTGGTTTGGCCAGTAGCGCAGGTGTAGCTGCATGCTGCTTTGCAATTCTCGCCGTGAGTGTTCAGACCCAAAGATCGGCCAGTTCGCACAACGCAGCAGAAATTAACCGGGCAACAGGTGCTAATACAACGGCTTTCGAGCTTTTTCCGCTTGGCTCAACCTTTGTTGCCGCGTGGCTGGCAATTGGTGCCGCAGCAGCAGCGGGATCACCTATGTTAGCTGGCGTTCTCTGGCTTGCGATCCTTCTCTGGGGAGTTGCACTACAAATAAGAGCCAATCCACTTATTGCGGTGCGCCTTGATCTGCGCTTGGTTCTCATGTTGGCTTTTGGTATAGCAGCACCACAGATTGTGTACTATGGTATTCAGCCAGTTGTTGAGCAACTTCAGGGTGGTCTCACCGCCTATGGCAATCTAAGTGCGGCGCGTTGGATTGGGCTAGAAATGGCTGATTCCGCGAGCAGGGTTGTCATTACCGCACCAATTCTCGCTGCTGCACCATTGATGGCAGTGCTGGCCGCAGTATGTGTCCTGCTCGCACGTCTCTGGCCAAAGCTGAGTGCTGGGCTGAACCTGGATTCTGAGCCTGCGTTAGAACAGACTGAACTGTGGCATGCGCTCACCCAGGAAGTGCCTTGGCTGATACAGGAGCGTAACGATGCGGATCGCTGAACTCTTAGCGTTACTCGGGCGCTCTTGGTCGCGGCTATTCTTGTACCCAGGCGGTATTGCTTTCCTTGTAGCATTTGTGCTTATGCGAGGTGTTTATTGGGGAAAGCCAGCAGATCACACCGGCGAGAACCTTCCGCCTCAGGCGCTTCGATTGCCATTCAGTGAGTCGCCACTCTTCTTCGTTTCCTATGCATCACTGGTTATGCTACCCTGGCTTGGCTTAGCACTCATGCCACTGCCCCTGGCCGCCAATATTGGCCGATCGATTGATGTAGTGATGGTACTAGCCTTATTAGAATGGCCGCGACTGTGGCTAGCGGCTTATGAATATCGGCAGGGGCGTATTGCGCGCTTGGCAGCAACGCTCAATAGTTACCCGCCCTGTATTGCAGCACTGGGGTTACTTGCGATCCCAAGCGGTTCATTCGATATACGGCTCTTGATGCAACAACCAACTCCTGCTACACCTCTGCTCCTATCCGGTGTACATTGGCTTGGCGCCTGTGGCTTGCTACTGGCATTACCCGCGCTATTAGGGTTAGGCCCATTTGCTTGCCCGCCACCGGCAGCGATTGTGTTTCGCATCGGGTTATTGTTGCGCAATGTGGGCATCACTCTTCTGGTTGCATTACCATTTGCGGCGCTGATACCAGAGGCGTACTCTTGGCTGTTACCTCTGCCAGTGTGTGGGATTGCGCTACTTATCTGGGGGATGCAGCGCCTTGGCCAAGGCCGGGCTGCCTTGCCATGGGCACGAGCACTTCTGTGGCTTGTGGCCATTGAGATCGTTACCGCCATTGGGAGTGCGAAGTGGTGAGATTGATTTCAGGAGGAGCCATTCAATCGCGTCAATCGAATATTGGTAGAGCCACTTGTAGTTATTCAACTATCATAAGCGGCTCTGCCAATATTTCCTCTTCCCTATACTGCTGTGCGTTCACGCATACGAAGGAGCGCCGCTGGCAGCTGTACCTGTGGTGTACCGCGTGGTTGGACACGTACAAACTGGTTACGAACTATCTCCCAGCGTCGCAGGAGATCCGCCGCGTGTGGGCTGCTCGTCACCTCCAGATGGCGAATGAGCAGCGCCTTGATGTTTTCCTCATCCTGCTCATCAAGATTACTTAGGTCGACCATCTCGGTGTTACAGCGTGAGCCGAAGTTGCCCTCTGTATCGAGTACATAGGCCAGGCCGCCCGTCATGCCTGCGGCGAAGTTGCGCCCAGTTGCCCCTAATACGAGCACCACTCCGCCAGTCATATATTCGCAGCCGTGGTCACCTAAACCTTCAACTACTGCAACGGCCCCTGAGTTTCGGACAGCAAATCGCTCACCGGCGATACCAGCTGCGAACAATGCTCCGCCGGTTGCACCATAGATGCATGTATTGCCGACGATCGCACTCTGGTGCCATGTGTAGCGTGCACGCCCCGATGGCCGCACAATAATTTCACCACCGCCCATACCCTTACCAACATAGTCATTGGCCTCACCTTCCAGCAGTATGCGCACTCCAGGTGCTAGGAATGCGCCAAAGCTTTGCCCGGCACTCCCAGTGAAACGAAGTGTGATCGTGCCCTCCGGAAGCCCCGCTGCACCATACTGTGCTCCAATCGCGCCGGAGAGCGTTGCTGGGATCGATCGGTCAACATTTGTAATCGTGTAGCTGCGATCCACCGTGCGGCCATGCTCTAGGGCTGGCGCAGCATCGGCCAACAGGAGCGAATTGAACTCACTAACCAGCACGCGGCCATTTGCTGCATCGGTATTATGTATTGCAGCGCCTGGCTCGCCAAGCTGTGCCAGTAATGCCTTTAAATCAAGCGTATCGGCATTGGCATAGGTTCGTGGTATCTGGGTGAGGAGCTCGGTGTGGCCAATAATCTCGTTAAGCGACCGCGCCCCAAGTTCGGCAAGCAATTCACGCACTTCTTGGGCCATGTGTAGGAAGAAATGGACAACATCATCGGCAACACCGGGGAACTTTGCCCGCAATTCGGGCCGCTGGGTCGCGATGCCAACCGGGCAGCTATTCAAATGACATGCGCGCGCCATTACGCACCCCTCTGCCACCAATGCAGCGGTGCCAAATGAGAACTCATCTGCTCCCAGGAGTGCAGCGACAACCACATCGCGGCCTGTTTTCAGGCCACCATCGACACGCACTCGCACGCGCCCACGCAGGCCGTTTAACACCAGCGTCTGTTGAGTCTCGGCCAGGCCAAGCTCCCAGTTGACGCCAGCATTCTTGATTGATGAGAGTGGCGATGCGCCCGTGCCACCCGAATGCCCAGACATATGAATAACATCGGCACCACCCTTCGCTACACCAGCAGCAATTGTACCAACGCCAGCCTCTGCAACCAGCTTCACCGAGATTGCCGCGGTTGGGTTGACCTGACGCAAATCATAAATCAGTTGGGCGAGATCCTCAATACTATAGATGTCGTGGTGTGGCGGTGGCGAAATCAGCGAAACACCCGGCACGGTATAGCGATTACGCGCAATCTCTTCGGTGACCTTCATCCCTGGGATCTGACCACCTTCACCTGGTTTGGAGCCTTGCGCCATTTTGATCTGTAATTCGCGTGCCGAGGCCAGGTATGCTGGCGTGACACCAAAGCGCCCTGAGGCTACTTGCTTAATCGAACTGTTACGCTCCGTGCCATAGCGTGCCGGATCTTCACCACCCTCACCCGAATTTCCTAGGCCGCCGAGCCGATTCATTGCTACCGAAAGAGTTTCGTGCGCCTCGGCGCTGGTTGAGCCATGCGACATTGCAGCCGTTGAGAAGCGCTTTACAATCGCCTCGACTGGCTCAACCTCGTCAATTGATAGAGCCTCAGTCGTGCGTCGTTCAGCATCGATCGTCGCGAAATCGAGCAGATCGCGTAGTTCTGTTGGTGGGCGCTTATGAATAAGTGTGCTATAGGCTCGATACTGCTCATACGAACTATCTGCCTTCGCAGCACGTTGGAGCGCGTGTACAACAATTGGCGAGAAGGCATGGTACTCACCATCCTTCTTGAACTTATAGTAGCCTGGGTGCGGCAGTGTTGTGCGAGTAGCAACATGTGGAATACGATTGGAGAAGGCTTCATCGTGGCTTGCCAGTACGGTATTGGCAATTGTGCGCAAATCGATCCCACCAAGCCGTGAAGGTACACCAGTGAAGTAGTATTCGCTCACACTGCGGCTGAGCCCAATGATTTCGAATACTTGCGCGCCACAATAACTATCGACGGTGGCGATGCCCATTTTCGACATGACCTTCAAAAGGCCTTTTTCGAGTGCATGAATATAGTTATGCTCAGCTTCATCAGCTAATTCCTGTGGTGTCCGCTTATCGGCTTCCGCAGTGGTAGCATCTGCCTTGCTACCTTTGACTTCCTCACGTTCCATAGCCAGTGCACGAACAGTCGCAAGTGCAAGATAGGGATTCACCGCCTCTGCACCCATGCCAATCAAACAGGCCAGGTGATGCACTTCACGCGGCTCGCCACTTTCCACAACCAGGCTTACCGCAGTGCGCAACCCCTTACGGATGAGGTGCTGATGTACAGCACCAAGCGCCAAGAGTGCTGGGATGGGCGCATGGTTCTCATCCATGCGGCGGTCGCTAATAATTAGGAGGACATGGTGATTGGCGATTGCGGTTTCGGCCTCATTGCAGAGTTGCTTGAGGGCCGATTCGAGTCCGCTGGCACCATGATCTACTGGGAACAACGCTTTGAGTGTAGCACTACTAAAGGCCGCATCCGGATGGGAACGAATAATCGCCAGATGCTCATCGCTAAGCACTGGGCTTGTCATGCGGAGTAAGCGCGCGTGGCGTGGCGTTTCCTCTAATAGATTGCCGCGCCGCCCAAGTGCGAGTGAGAGCGACATCACCAACGCCTCACGTAGTGGGTCAATCGGTGGATTCGTAACTTCGGCGAAACGCTGTTTGAAGAAACTGTAGAGCGGGCGTCGATACTCCGAGAAGAGCGCCAGCGAGGTGTCGTCGCCCATTGAGCCAATCGGCTCTTGCGCGTCGCGCAGCATTGGCCGCAGAATCACCGTGAGCTCTTCGGAGGTATAGCCGAAAGCGCGCTGCTGTTCGCCAAGCAGCGAAGATTTTGCTGCACGTGCCGATGAGCGCTCTGGCTCGTGTGCCTCCGCTATATGTGGCGCGCCAGCTGGGGCGAGTACCTGTTGGTGTGCAGCCAGCCACTTGGCATATGGTTGCTGTGCGGCCAGCCAATTCTTTACTGTGGTATTATCCTGAAACGCACCTGTCGTGAGGTCTACCGCGATCATTTGGCCTGGGCCAACCTTCCCTTTGCGAATGACGCGCGCATCATCGATGGTTACTGCACCAACCTCTGAGCCAACGACGACAAGGCCATCACGCGTTTCTAGGTAACGTGCCGGGCGCAGACCATTCCGATCGAGTGCAAGCCCAACAACGGTTCCATCACTAAAGCAGAGCGCTGCTGGCCCATCCCAAGGCTCCATCAGCCCGGCATGATATTGATAGAATGCGCGCCAAGCCGCATTCATATCGGCAACCTGTTCCCAGGCTTCGGGCGCAAGCATGGTGAGTGCATGGCGGACATCACGCCCACCCAGAACAAGCAACTCAAGGGTGTTATCCAGCATCGCCGAATCGCTGCCACCGGCATCAACAATTGTACTCAGGGTTGAAGCAAGTGTGGCCAGGTGTGCCCCACCATGAGTAATCGCATCGCGTGTCAGTTCTTGGCTCGGCTCAGTAATATCACGCCGCCATTCCGCCTCACGCGCACGCATCCATGTTAGGTTCCCTTGAAGCGTATTGATTTCACCATTATGTGAAACCATGCGGAACGGCTGGGCTAATTCCCATGTTGGGAATGTATTTGTTGAGTAGCGTTGATGAAAGACAGCGATTGCCGTTTGATAGAGCGGATCACATAAATCGCTATAAAACTCAGGGAGCCCAGATGCGACAAGCAACCCTTTGTAGACAATCGTTTGGCTTGAGAGCGACGCAAAGTAGAAGCCCTCAATCTGATTGGCGCGGATGGTTGCTTCGATCTGTTTACGTGCCAAAAAGAGCGCTCGTTCACGTTCGGCAATACTGGCGGGCAGGGTCGTTGGCCAACCAATCAGAGCTTGCTCAATCGTTGGGCAGGTGCTAAGGGCACTCGCACCAAGCGCATCAAGGTTGATCGGCACACTACGCCATGCCAGAACTTGCATATCATATGCAGCAATGCCAGCTTCGACGATGCCACGCGCGGCCTTGGCGGCAGCAGCATCGCGAGGGAGGAATGTCATACCAACCGCTAGATCTTGAGCAAGATAGCTACTGTTCTGCTTGGCAAGTTCTCGCGCAAAAAAAGCGCGTGGAATCTGTGTCAGAATTCCCGCGCCATCTCCACTCTTGCCATCCGCAGCCACACCGCCGCGATGCACCATGTTCCCAACCGCTTGCACAGCCAGCGCCAAAATCTCGTGGCTAACGGCACCCGATCGTTGGGCGACAAAGCCGATACCACAGGCATCGTGCTCATATTGCGGATCATACAGGCCGCGCGCTCGATTCAGTGATGGCATCTAACGACCCTTCCTCTGGTACAAAAAAGACCCACAGCGTTACATCGTGGCTGCGGGCGTCATCGCTCAGGTCTTTGATTGGTTAAAAGGTAGTGTACCGGAGCATGCTGTGGTTGTCAAGAAAACATCGTGTCATTGAAACAAATAAAAGTACAGATTTGTGCAGATTGTAGGCTGGCAATAACCATGTTGACCATATAAGCAGCGTATGAGAGCTGGTATTGGATAGATTCACTAACATGATCCGACTGTCGCGCTGAAATCTTAGCGCGATGCGGGGATTCTATTGCCAAACAGATCGTTCTTGAGAATGAATCTTCAACTAGGGCTGGTATTGTGGGGGTGATAATCGTGCTGTTGTACCAATTGTAGAAACGAGGGCGTCTATATCGTCTCATAGAATGGTGAAGGTGAAAATCGTATAAAAGGTTATGTCGCATGGACTCTGCTCGACTCAATTTATATAAAAAGTATAATTTACATAATGTATTATTATAGGAAAGATGACTATGTGCGTGCAGTATTGACTATTATTCCCTGGTATTGCTGGCGCACTTGGTTATTTTGCGATAAGAAAACGGTGCCTCACTGAGGCACCGTTCATAGCGAGGGTTACGATTCTGAACAGAAGCAATTACTGTGCGGAGGCGGCAGGTGCAGCAACTCCCGTCAACAGCTCATCTTGCACAACTGTCTCTGTACCGGTGCTTGGCAATACGACCCACGCGATAATCATGAGGGCGAATAGGGCAAGTGTGACAATGGTAAGTGCATCCATGAGAGCCTCCTTATAAAGAATATTGACCTGATACAGAAGAAGCACTAAACGATACAGGCACGCCGCAGCGCAGCGCTATAGGATTACGATTGATACGCCGTCTCACCATGTTGGCTGGCATCCAAGCCCTTTTCCTCTTCATCACTACTGACGCGAATACCAACCGTTACGTCAATAAGCTTGAGCAGAATGAATGTTACGCCAGCAGCATACAGTGCCACCGCTAAAACCGCGATAATCTGGGTAACAACAAGGCCAGGGTTTCCATACAGCAGCCCATCGTTACCAGCAGGGTTGATAGCCTTCGTGGCAAAAATGCCGGTTGCAATCGCACCAATCGCGCCACCGATTCCATGCACACCGAACACATCGAGTGCATCATCAACACGGCCACGTACAACCATTTCGACAGCAATGAAACAACCTAGGCCACCCAAGAACCCAATAATCAATGCCGATGTAGGTGTGACAAATCCTGCTGCTGGGGTGATCGCGACAAGCCCAGCAACTGCACCCGCCGCTGCACCAAGCACACTTGGCTGCTTATGGCGTATCCAGCTAGCAGTCATCCAAGTCAGAGCCGCCATGGCCGCCGCAAGATGGGTCGTGACAAAGGCGCTTACTGCGAGGCCACCAGAACCAAGTGCAGAGCCTGCGTTAAAGCCAAACCAGCCAAACCAAAGCAGCGCAGTGCCCAAAATCGTCATTGTGGCATTATGTGGTGCCATTGGCTCCTTGCCATAGCCCAAACGCTTGCCAAGTACAAGTGCGCAAACCAATGCCGAGACACCCGAGGTGATATGCACAACAGTACCACCAGCAAAGTCCAAGGCACCCATTGTGCGGATCCAACCACCAACACCCCAGACCCAATGTGCAACTGGCGCATAGACAAAGGTTGCCCAAAGCAGTGAGAATACGACAAAAGCCTTGAAGCGCTTGCGTTCCGCAAAGGCACCCGAGATGAGCGCTGGTGTGATGACAGCAAACATCATTTGGTAAACCATGAATGCTTGGTGCGGAATTGTGGCAGCATAATCAGGATTAGGCTCAAGGCCAACCCCATTCAACCCGATCCAATTAAGCCCACCAATAATGCCCCCAACCGTTGGCCCAAAGGCCATGGTATAACCCCATAAAACCCATTGCACACTTACAAGTGCCAGAATGAAAAAGCTATGCATGATCGTCGAAAGCACATTTTTCTCGCGAACCATGCCGCCGTAGAAGAGCGCCAGACCCGGTGTCATAAGCATTACGAGCGCAGTTGCTATGAGCACCCATGCTGTATCTGCGCCATTAATTGCATCCATACTTCACAATCTCCTTACAGCCTCAAACCAAGTAGTATATACAAAAACGCCTCTGGTACTACATGCCTGTAGTAATCAGAGGACATCAATGTCCTTGGATCTGTGCTATCTAATTAAGAGGTTCTTCAATATGAATAATACAGAAGTTGACACTTGTTTGGTATGGTAGGTTAATACGAATATTTAACACCTGTGTTTGGATGTAACCAACAAATCCTAACCCGCATTAGGAATACACGAACAAAACGACACACAAACCGTGACATCTCGGTTCGTGTGTCGTCTGGTGTTCTTCGCTTAGTGGTCTGGCTAGAGGCCTAAGAGTGTCAGGATGAGTGCCTTCTGTATATGAAGTCGATTCTCGGCTTGATCGAAAATAACCGAGGAAGGGCCATCGGCGATCTCTGCGGTTACCTCCTCGCCACGATGAGCTGGCAAGCAGTGCATAAAAAGGGTATGGGGCAGGGCTTGCTCCATGAGCACTGTGTTAATCTGATACGGAGCAAAGGCTGGGCGTCGCCGCGCCGCCTCATGTTCCTGGCCCATAGATGTCCATACATCCGTATAGATGGCATCGGCCTCGGCAACCGCTTCGGTAGGTGATGCAGTAATAGCAATCGTTGCATCATGATCTGCGGCGATACGCTGGGCTTGCTCGGTAATCTCTGGATCAGGGCGATAATCGGGTGGGCACCCAATAGTGACATTGACGCCAAGTGTCGCTCCAAGCAGCATAAGCGAATGACAGACATTATTGCCATCACCAACAAATGCCAACTTGAGGCCCTGTAACCGACCATAGCGTTCCTGCAGTGTTAACATATCCGCCAACGCTTGGCATGGATGCTCACGATCACACAGTGCATTGATCACCGGAATAGTCGCATGACGCGCAAGTTCCTCAACTGTTGCGTGGCGAAAAACACGCGCAGCAATCACCTGAACCCAACGGCTGAGGTTACGTGCCACATCTGGGACACTCTCACGCCCGCCCATATCAATATCATTGGCCGAAAGATAGCTCCCATGACCGCCAAGTTGGGTCATTCCCGCCTCAAATGCAACCCTGGTGCGTAGTGATGGTTTCTCAAACACCAAGGCAAGTGTCTTGCTACGCATTGGTAAATCTGGATGCCCACCTGAGCGCCACTCGGCCTTTAGTGCAAGCGCTCGCGCAAGTAACGCCTCTGTTTCAGTTCGGGTGAAATCCCCAGAAGAGAGGTAATGTCGGATCATGGTAGGACTCCGTTATGAGGAGACAAGGAGACAAGAGAGCGCAAAACACTCCAACGTTCCAACGTTCCAATGCTTCAATGTTTCAATGTTTCAATGCTCCGCTTAGCCTGCTCTATTTGTTCACGTACTGCACTTGGGGCAGTTGCGCCAACGACGCTACGTGCTGCTGGAGAGCGATCCACCTCAAAGACATCCAGAACATCCTCATCAAAGGCTGGATGCACAGCTCGAAATGCCTCAAATGGCAAATCAGTAAGGGTCGCACCACGGGTTTCTGCTTCTCGAACCAGCAGCCCGGCGATCTTATGCGATTCACGGAATGGGACGCCACGATCAACTAAATAATCGGCTAAATCTGTGGCAAGCATGGCTGGGTCAAGGAAACTGCGCATTCGCGCATGGTGGAATGTTGCGGTTGCGATCGCGCCAGCTGCAACAGGAAGTGCCAACTCCAGTGTATCGGCAGCGTCAAAGAGTGGTTCTTTATCCTCTTGTAGATCTTTATCATAGGCCGATGGAAGGCCCTTAAGAACGGTGAGAATGGTCATTAAGTGGCCAATCA
>JANLSE010000706.1:0-8135 GCA_031362265.1 Roseiflexaceae bacterium | reverse complement strand
TGGCATTATTGGTGAGTACATTGGTCATTTTATCCGATTAGTTTGCCTTCTACATGTGCAATAAGGGTTCGATATGAGTGATCATTCTGCGATTCCTCCACGCCTTCAAGAAATTATTCTCGATTTTCATGAGAGCGATCGTAGCGAAAAGCTAGCGCTCTTATTAGAATTTGCCGACCGCATGCCAGAGTTGCCACAGTGGCTGCGCGATCAACACGAGCGAATGGATCATGTCCATGAATGTATGACGCCCGTGTTTGTTTTTGCGGAAGAGCATGAGCATCGGCTCAACTTCCTGTTTGATGTCCCACCTGAATCGCCCACAATCCGTGGCTATGCTGCGCTACTCGCGGAAGGATTAGCAGGATCGACTGCTGAGGAAGTGCTGCGCCTACCCGCTGATTTCTTCTATCAGATGGGCTTGCAAGATGCACTCTCACCACAACGCCTCAATGGCATCTCAGCTATTCTGGCACATATGAAGCGGCTGGCCGTTGAACATCTTTAGAGCGCAGAGCGCAGGACGCACAGCGCAGAGCGCAACAGACACGGAGACATGGAGACCAAATAACGCATAGCGCATAGCGCAAAACAGCCACATGCCGCTCTTGCGTTCTTGCGTTCTTGCGTTCCATCGCTCCCCTTCCCCCCCATCCTTCTAGGTATCACGCTAGCCGCACGTCCGATACCGGCATACAGCACGTGGTGCTATAGTTCTCTCAGGAATACAGGAGCATGTTGCTCCAAGCATTGAGGAGAATGGTATGTCCACCCCTGATCTATTGCATGTTCTTTCAGGCCAGATGGCTGATGCTGTCGACCGAATCCGCCCAGCGCTTGTCACGGTGCATGGGCGCCCACGCCAACCAGCGAGTGGCATTATTTACGCTCCCAACCTGATCCTCACAGCAGATCATGTTGTAGAACGCGATGATGATTTGTCGATCCAAACCCATGAAGGCAAGACATTGCCAGCGCAGCTTGTCGGGCGCGACCCAGTCAGCGATTTGGCGGTACTAAGGGTTGCGGATCTTGTGATCGACCCAGCCGCGCAGAGTTCGATCGCACCACGTGTTGGCCAACTGGCACTTGCCGTCGGGCGGCCATCCGCCAGCGGCCCAATGGCGAGCCTTGGGATCGTAAGCGCTATTGGCGGGCCAGTACGAACACAACGCGGCATGATTGATCAGGTTATTCAAACCGATGCAACGCCATACCCAGGGTTTTCGGGTGGCCCATTGCTCGATGCAACTGGTGCCGTAATGGGCATACTCACAACCGGATTGATGGGAGGTGCAGCATTAGCGATCCCGGCTGAGGTTGCATGGCGAATAGGTTCCATGCTTGCACAGCAAGGCCATATTAAGCGCGGGTTCCTTGGTGTCAGCAGCCAACCAGTAGCGACAAATGAAGGGCAGCAGGGCCTACTGATTGTACGCGTGGAGCGTAATAGCCCTGCTGAACGAGCAGGAATCCTTGTTGGCGATGTGCTGCTCAGCATGGATGGAGTGGCCATCAGCGATACCGATGATTTGCAGGCATTGCTCACGGGCGACCGCGTTGGGCGTACCGTACCGCTTGCAATTACGCGGGGTGGGGCGGCACAAACACTCAGCCTAACGATTGGGCAGCGTTCGTAAGCAGAATTCTATTCATTCAAGGGCATTTCAATGATTCAACATATTCATTCCACGCCTGATGTTACTTCTAGCTTCGCACTATCGGCGGCAGTCTCACCGGCAGTAACCGAACTGGTTGAACGCGTGCGCCCTAGTGTGGTACAGGTACGAAGTGCAGCAGGTGGTGCTGGAACAGGTGTCATCTGGCGCAGCAGTGGCGCGATTGTCACCAATGACCACGTTGTGGCACATGCGCGTGGTTCACTACATGTAACGCTAACAGATGGGCGTAGTTTCCCTGCGCGGCTGGCGGCACGCAACCCGCGCCTGGATTTGGCGCTACTCCAGATCGATGCCAGTGCACTACCAGCGGCGGCAATTGGCGATTCGCGCGGGTTACGGGTTGGCGAACTGGTATTGGCGATTGGCCATCCATGGGGCCAGCCATGGGTTGCAACAGCAGGAATTGTGAGTGCATTAGGCGAGGTGCCTGTGCGTGATGATGGTACAACCGCCACCTATATTCGTTCGGATGTTCGCCTAGCGCCAGGGAATTCGGGCGGCCCGCTGCTGAATGCGCGTGGTGAGGTGATTGGCATCAATGCAATGATTTTCGGCGGTGATCTCGCGGTTGCGATTCCAAGCCACGTGGCCAGCGAATGGCTCGCACTCCAACCACGCGAGCGGCCAGCACTTGGGCTCAGTGTGCGTCGGGCAGAATTGCCACCTGGCGATTGGGCTGGCCGAATCCAGGGTCTGATTATTGTGGCAGTTGCTGCGGGTGGCGCAGCTGAACGCGCAGGTATTCTGCTTGGTGATCTGCTTGTCGATGCGAATGGCCAGCCACTGGAGGCAGCAAATGCCTTGATCGCGGTGCTCGATGCACACCGCAGTGGTGTGTTACAGTTCACTCTTGTGCGAGCTGGTAGCGTATCGACAGTAGAAGTCGAACTTAGTGGGGAATAGACGATCATTGGAGAAATGATCCAAAGACATAGAACAGTTACGGCTGTATCCTTACGTCTTTGTGTTCTTTGAGAAGTACCCAAGCGAGCATAGCATGATCAGCCTAGCAAGGATACCATGACCCGAGTTCTGATCGTCGCTGCAACGCCCGCCATGCGTGCCGGGTTGCGGACGCTCCTTGATCATCCTGCAATCCAGATTGTCGGAGATGCCGCTGCCTTGGGCGGCTCTTCGGCGTTACTGGAAAACGCGGATCTGCTGTTGCTCGCCGATGATGCGGCGCTCAACGGGTTGCGCTATCTGCTGCACGAGGAGGGGAGCTTGAGTGTGCTGGTATTGGCCGATGATGAGCGGCCAGTTAGCTTGCTTCGTGAGCTACCATTAGCGAGTTGGGGGATCGTTGCAAGCGATGCAAACCCAGCGGAACTTCAGGCTGCGATCCTCGCAGTTGGGCAAGGCTTCGTGGTGTTGCCACCGAGCCTAACTGGCAAGATCTTTAACCAACGTCTCAATGATACGGGTGTTGAATCACCATCCGAGCCGCTTACCGCACGTGAACAGGAAGTTCTGGAGCTCATGGGGCAAGGCTTACCAAATAAACAAATCGCACGTGCGCTCCAAATTAGCGAACATACCGTCAAGTTTCACATCTCGGCTATCTTCGCAAAATTGGGTGCCGCCAGCCGCACCGATGCGGTCGGCCGAGCGGCACGCCAAGGGTTGATCGCACTCTGAGAAGCATATCCAAGGGCAGTGGAAGAACTCCTCAATCTGAGTGTCGATAGACCCAGATAAGTGTAGTACGCGACGATTCCGGTTGCTTGGATGTTATTGAGTTGCTAGTGACATGATCAACTGCTTGGTATCCGGATTTATCGGGTCGGTCACCATAATGATACTGAGGTTTTGCTTGCCTTTCTGCCAGTTCGCCATTTTCACCATATCGTTGCCTGTGCTGGCTTGTGCCATAACATTATTGATCGTTGCGTTGGTCGACCAGCCGCTGGCCTTTAGTTTTTCCTCATAGAACCCATTGATCTGAGTCCATTCGGAATCCTTAGGTAGGCTAAACCCCTTCTGCTCAATATTTGCACCAAGCGCCTGGTTTTGCTGCATATTCTTCACCAGAGTATCGGCAATGGTGCTTTCGCCTGGCTTCAATTCCGTCGCACCAGTAAATGCAGGAATATCCGCAAGCTTGGCAGGGGCACCACCACCAGCACATGCTGTCATAATAATCATTGTCAACACACTAAGCACGATCAGGGCGAGCTGTGATTGTCTTTTCATTGTTTTCTCCTGTGTTTAATGCCATCATGTAACAGAATTGTTCCTACGACTCGCCTAAACTATACTATGCTGCGGGGGTTATTACATGACATTTCTTGACAATTCACTTGCCAGACAAGATTGCAAACACTGCCTGCTCACGAAACTTGATCGGCAGATCTTGCGTTACTTACTACAGCCATAGGTGGCGATGAGAACGATACCAATATACAAAGCGAGGGGCGCATGACATATCAAGCCAACAATCAAGCATCCAGCGCTACTAATTTCGGCTCCTACCTGCGGCATCTGCGCCTACAAGCACGTTTGAATCAGCGCGATCTTGCAATCGCCGTTGGTTATAGCGAGAGTCAGATTAGCCGCCTGGAACAAAACCAGCGGCTGCCCGACCTCAGTGCGCTACGTGCCCGTTTTCTGCCAGCACTCCAATTAGAGGAAGAATCGGATGTTGCAGCTCAGCTTTTGCAACTGGCTTGCGATGCACGCCAACCGAATCAAGAGCCCGCAACTGAGCTTGGGCTACCGCTCACACCAGGTGCCAATATACTACCAATACCAACTGGGCTAGCAGTACCAACGCCACTTACTTCACTGATTAACCGCGGGCAGGAATTGCTTTCGATTGATACACTCTTGGAGCAATCCAGCACCCGCCTGCTAACCCTGATCGGCCCGCCCGGAATTGGCAAAACACGCTTGAGTTTACAAATCGCATCTGCTATGCGGCAGCGCTTCCGCGATGGTGCATGGTTTGTGCCCTTGGCGCCTGTACGTGACCCAGCGCTTGTATTACCAACAATTGCGCAGACATTGGGGTTACCACGCTTGGATGATCAGGCACTGGCCGCTGCCCTGCATACACGCCATATGCTTTTGATCCTCGATAATTTTGAGCAGGTGGTTGATGCTGCGCCACGGATTGCTGAGTTACTACGAATGGCACCAGAACTGACCATCCTTGTAACAAGCCGTGCAGCACTCCAGATCAATGGTGAGCAACAGTTCCCAGTACCGCCACTCGAATTGCCCGATCCTGAGGTTCAATTGCGACCTGATACGATTGCACACTACCCCGCAATTCGCCTCTTTGTTGAACGCATGCGCGCAGTACGCCCACATTTTGAACTAACCGACGAGAACGCTGCCAGTGTCGTTGACATTTGTACACGCCTCGATGGTATACCACTCGCAATTGAACTTGCCGCCGCGCGTGGGAAATTATTCACACCACAAATTCTTCTGGATCGATTATGTGGCCCGGATGGTACGACTACACTGCAATTTCTGGTAGATGGGCCACGCGATCTCCCCGATCATCAGCGCACCCTACGCAGCGCAATCGATTGGAGTTACGACCTGCTTACCGATGATGCACGTACCATATTTGCCCATATGGCCGTGTTCGCTGGTGGCATGATGATTGATGCGATTCAGGCAATATGCGCCATTCCGCAACCGGCCATTGAAGAAGCGCTGGCTGCGCTTGCCAACCAAAGCCTGGTGACCATCGCAGAACGTAATGGCCAGATGCGCTTTCACCTTTTGGAGACCATGCGTGAGTATGGGCAAGAAAAGCTCAGCAGCGCGGGGATTCTTGCAGCAATTCAGCAACGTCATGCGGAATATTATGTCACACTGGTGCAATCTGCGGCACCCTATTTGCGCGGTGAGCGGCAAGAAGAATGGCTCAATCAACTCGAGACCGAGCAAAACAATCTGCGTACTGCACTTTCGTGGTGGATTGAGCATGATCTAACAATCGCGCTTGAATGTGCTGTCCAGTTGCGCGCATTCTGGTTTGCGCGAGGTTATTTTAACGAGGGTCGGGCCTGGCTTTCACGAATGATTGGACACCCTGCCTTTGAATCCATAGCAACCAATACTCGTGCGGCTGCACTTTGCACGGCTGGGTATCTCGCCTACCATCAGGGTGATCACCCACAGGCAGAATCGTTATCAAATGCGAGCCTTGTACTCTGGCGAGCACTGCAGCATCCGCTGGGGATTGCGCAAGCGCTGATTAATCTTGGTGGGATTTCATTTCTACAGGCCGATTATCCACGGGCAATTGTGATCTATGAAGAGTGTTTAGCAACGTTTCGTACCTATCATGACCCGCATGGCATTGCGCAATCACTACGGGCACTTGCCCATATTGCCAAGGATCAGGGCGAGCTAGCGCAGGCCGCGAAGTTGCACCACGAGAGCCTGAACTACTATCAACAAGTCGGTGATATTCGTGGTGTCTGTTCGGCGCAGATCAATCTCAGCATTGTTTCTTACTGGCTTGGCGATTATCCCCAAGCACGCAAACTTGTTGAAGCGGCATTACCAACACTCCATGTGGCCAAGGATCTCATGGGAATTGCCTATGCGCTCGATCAGATCGGCATGATTGATTATAAACAGGGCAAATATAGATCCGCTCAGGCAACCCTTAATGAAGGGCTGCTACTCTTCCGCAAACTTGGCGACCAAATCGGAGTGGCGCTTACCCTTACAGATCTTGGGCGTGTCCTGTTTGCCTGTGGCGACAATCACCAAGCGTGGAAGCTGCACCACGAAGGGTTGACACTCGCACTCAAACTTAGCGATAAGCGCCGCGCAGCATTCTGCCTCGAAGGGCTAGCAACCACTGCTGGGGATCAAGATCCGCAATTGGCCGCACGCTTATTTGGGGCAGCTTCCGCTCTCCGCCATGAGATCGGTACGCCACTGCCACCTTCAGAACAGAGCGAATATATGCGTGATCTTGCCCACGCACAGGCTGCTTGCAGCGCAGAGGTATGGGCGCGTGAATGGGCAATTGGCATAGAATTACCCCTTTCGGAGCTGGTGTAGCGCAACGCCCAAGTATGGTACAATCGGTGCCATGACGCCACGCCTCTTGATGATTAGCCACGATACAATTGGCCACCGCATGGCTGGGCCGGGTATCCGCGCCTGGGAATTAGCCCATGTCCTGGCCAAGCATCAACCGATCACCCTGATTGCGCCACAACCAATCGATTTGCATGATCCAGGGTTCACACTCGGCTCCTATACATGGGGAACTGCTGGCGCACTGGAGCCTTGGCTGCAAAACGCCGATGTGGTGCTGGCAAATGGGTTTGTGTTGCGCGCACACCCCGAGTTGGCGTTGACAACGCTCCCATTAGCCCTCGATCTATACGATCCCGTGCTACTCGAAGATCTTGAAACCGCCCGCACAGCCCCATTCGAGGAGCGTGCTGTACGCCAGGCACTGATGCAGGAACTCTTGCAGCGCCAACTAGTGACGGGCGATTTCCTGGTGTGCGCAACTGAACGCCAGCGTGACCTGTATATGGGTGCACTGATGGGTGCTGGCAGAATAACCCCTACTCGTGTGGATGCAGACCCACGCTTACGCCAGTTGATTGATGTAGCAGGGTTTGGTTTGCCAGCCGAAACGCCAAGTCGTTCTGGCCCTGGGTTACGCGGTATTCTACCAGGCGTTGAGGCGGACGACCTGGTATTGCTCTGGACAGGTGGCATGTGGGATTGGCTGGATCCACTAACGCTGATCAAGGCGATGCCTGTGGTGGTAGCGCGCCACCAACAGGTGCGGCTTGTGTTGCTGGCCGGGCGCCACCCTGGCATGGTCGATGCGATGCGTATGCCGGATCTGGCACGTATACGCGCCGCTGAGCTAAACCTGCTGGGCACGCACGTCCTATTCTATGAAGATTGGGTGCCTTACGAGCAACGTGCTAATTTGCTGCTAGATGCCGATCTGGCGATTACACTGCACCGCGATACCCTGGAAACGGCGTATGCTGCGGTACGCTCACGCTTTCTGGATCACTTGTGGGCTGGATTGCCAAGTGTGGTGACAGCTGGTGATGCGGCGGCCGATCTGGTTGCGCGCCATGGGCTTGGGCGGGTTGCCGCAGCGCAAGATGCGGAAGCTATCGCGGCAAGCATCCTAACATTGCTGGATAATCCTACAGAGCGCAAGGCATGTGGAGCGCGGGCACAGGCGTTGGCTGCGGAATATACTTGGCAACGGGTTGCTGAGCCGCTAGCGCGCTTTTGCCAAGCCCCCTGGCGAACACGCGAGGCCGCTGTTGTACCCATAGCCACACGGCCACAGGGCCTTCTGCCAAAACAACAAGAGGTATCTATGGAACAGTATCTGCGGTTCCGCGCAGCAGTTGCCAGGCTGCACAAGCTCTGGAAGATTGAAGCGCTTGAGCCTGGTTCGGCGCTGCCACTGGTCGGGCGGGCCAAACATCTGGC
>JANLSE010000687.1:0-2962 GCA_031362265.1 Roseiflexaceae bacterium | reverse complement strand
TGACAAGATGACGTTCTTGCGTTCTTGCGTTCTTGCGTTCCAACGCTGCCAAGTGTACCATACCCATCTTCTCTGGATGCTGCACTAGTACTGATGCAAGGGTGAGAGCACGCTGTGCTATAATGATAATGTGATATTACCGCGCCCGAACGATCGGCGCGTTTTGATTTTGTTGACAGAAAGGCGTATGCCTAATGACCGCCAATCCTGCCCAAATGGTTCAAATTACCTGCCCAAACTGCCGCGCTCCAGTTCGCGCGCAGGTTTTCACCTTTGTCGATGTTGGCCAGTATCCTGAGCTTAAAAGCGCACTTATCGCTGGGCAATTGAACGTTGCTGTTTGCCGTAGTTGTGGCACACCGGCAATGATCAGCGCACCACTGATTTACCATGATGCGGCTAAACAGCTCTTTCTTGTATTTGTACCACAACAGGGGAATCTACGCCCTGATGATATTGAACGCTTGATTGGCGAGGCAACCAACATCAGCATGCGTTCACTGCCACCCGATGCGCCACGCGCCCATTTGCTGGCACCACGCCGCTTTCTGACACTCAACTCACTGATTGACACCATTCTAGAGGCCGATGGCGTCACACGCGAGATGGTCGAAGCGCAGCAGTTACGTGTCGAGCTTATCAGTCGTTTAGCGGAGGCATTTGAGCAAGGCGAACAGGCCTTCACCGAGGTGGTTGCACAACTGCAGCCAGCGCTCGATTATGATTTCTATACGATGCTGACTCAGTTCATCGAGGCGAGCACCCAAAATGGAAATGCTGAGACCGCACAACTCCTGATATCCATTCGCGATCGCGCATTGGAATTGACCGGTGGCATGCCTGAATCAGCTGAAGATGTGGATGGGCTTGCTGAGGAGGCATTTGAGGATATTGACCTAAGCGAGGCAGTAAATCGCTTGATTGAGGCTCCCGATGAGCAAATTGAAGCACTGATCGGTGAGATTCGCCCAGCGATTGACTATGAGTTTTTTGAGGCATGGACACAGCGCATCGATGCGGCTGAGCAAGCTGGCAATCTCGGGTTGGCAGAACAGCTTACAAAGCGCCGTACAGTTGTACGCGAAACTGTTGAGCGGATGGATCGCCAGGCTCAGGAGATGTTCGAACGTGGTGCCCAAATCTTAGATGCTGTGATGCAGGCCCCAGATCTCGAGGCGGCGCTCCGTGAGCAGGGGGCTAAAGTTGATGAGTCGTTCCTGCTCGTGCTCGAAGCACACATTGGTGCTGCACAACGTGCAGGCCGTTCGGAGATTGTAGAACGACTCAGTGAGATCGAGCGGCTGGCCACCAGCCTTCTTCAGGAGCAACTCTCACCCGAGGATCGCTTCATCAACGAGTTGCTCTCTGCCGAAACACCACAAGCTGCAACAAAACTACTGCGCCAAAGCCCAGCCATTATCACAACAGCATTTGTGAAACGCCTGAATGAACTGGCCGATGAATCTGAACAAGCTGGACGCAAACCACTTGGTGAACGGCTGCGACAGTTAGCCCGTGAGGCTGGAGCGATGCTGTTCTAAACTAGCCCTCAATCTCTTTGCGCGCTTGTTTGGCAAGCTGATCCAGGCGCGCATTGAGAATCTCCTGCCACTCGGCAGCTTCACTATCTTCTAATGCGCCACCGCCATACTTCAATTCCATTGCCAGATCCCAGCCGCGCCTCGAAGCGAATTTCTCCAGCTCATCCTGGCGCTCCTGTGACCAGCGCACAATAAAGCGCTGGAAGGCTGTTACCAATTTGCCAGAACCATCTGGGTTTAGCGATGGAAGATCAAGCACAGCATGGTCATCATGAGTTGAATCTGGTTTCTTTGCAGATGTAAAGTAGATACTCTCGCAAGTGCGGCAGTAACGGTACACCCCTGCCCCCTCATATACTGCCGGATTACCGGCAATTGCCCCCATCAACATACGATCGGTTATCGCCATTGTTACTCACCGTGTCTCAAGGATACGACATACCATAGAGCATAGCATACTAGGCTCCCATTGTACACCAGTACCTAACCAACAATAGTCCTAACCCACCATAGGATAGACAGACTATAGTCGGTAGTCGAATCTCCTAGTATAGTTTATTAGTTATCAAATAGTATGGTTGGCAATATTTAGGAGGCATATTATGCTACGCAGTTTTTTTGCGAAGGAGGAAGGCCAGGGATTAGTCGAATATGGGCTCATCCTTGTACTGATTGCGATGGTTGTTATAGGAATTTTGACACTGTTGGGCAACAAGGTTAGCCAACTCTTTAGTACAATCAACTCTGGTGTTCGCCCGTAAGCTCACCACACAGGGTATGAACAGGTGCCTTGCCATATAATGGCAGGGCGCCTTGTTATGCGCTGCGGAGGAGTACAAAAAGTATGGTACCATGCCGCTTCACAGTTCGTAATCATCGCTTGAAGAGGAGCCCCACATGCGTCTTGTTACCTATCGCAACCATACTGGTGGTGCGGCATATCCTGGTAGCCTACGCGGCAACGATGTTGTTGCACTCGATTCGATTGCCCCAGATATCCTCAGCCTGATCGATGGTGGCCCAACCGCACTCGAACAGGCCCGTGCGTTGACAAACAGCGCCGCAGGCGTTTCTCTCAGCGCTGTGCAATTGCTGGCACCCATCCCGCGCCCACGCCAGAATATTGTTTGCCTTGGCATGAATTATGTTGCCCACGCAATCGAATCAGATCGTGCACGTGGCCGTGAGCCCAAACTGCCAGAATTTCCCGTTTTCTTTAGCAAGATTGTGACCACTGTATGTGGCCCGGACGATACCGTGCCGCTCGACCCACATGTCACTCAACAGTTGGATTATGAAGTAGAGTTGGCTTTTATCGTCTCCAAAACCTGTAAGAATATTACACGTAATGAAGCGCTTGGCTATGTGTTTGGCTACACAATCATTAACGATGTCTCTGCGCGTGATCTTCAGAACCGCCA
>JANLSE010000672.1:0-13073 GCA_031362265.1 Roseiflexaceae bacterium | reverse complement strand
CGGCGGTTGGGCCGAGGAACTGGAGTGCCTCAGGATTCTGCAGCTCCTTGGCAGCTTCCTGTGCACCAGTATTGGCTTGGTCGAAGACCGCAATCCCCAGGAACTTTGGCAGCAAGATCATCTTGACGGCCTGTCCTGGCTTGGCTTCCGCGACCTTGCCAGCAGGCGCGGCTGGAACGGTGCCAACTTCAGAAGCGATATTGTCCTTGTCGTAGATCGAGAAGGGGCCCATCTTGACGCGTAGTGAACCCGCGCGGCCTGGATCTGCTTCAATTGTGTAGGTTCCCATGCGCCCGGCTTCGAACCTTTCGCCGGCCACACCCTTGAGCTGACCAGTGGCAAGCATATAGGTTGCATAATAGGTCAGGTAGCCGAGGTCCTTGAAGCTCCAGAGTGCAAACTGTGGCGCACAGCCACTCATGGTGTAGGACACCATTTCGGCAGGCAAGCCGAGCCCGGAGACCTTGACTTTGTCACACAAGCCCTCATCGGTCATGGCCTTGGCGGCAGCCGCGATACCAACCGTGGTTGGCGCCATAATCAGCTTCAGGTTGGGGTGCTTGTCGACCAACGCGAGTGCCTGCTTGTAGCTTTCCTCACTCTGGTCGTTGCCATACACGGTGTCGACCAGTTTGAGTTTGGCATATTTGGCATCCTTCAAGGCTTCGTTCATGGCCTTGATCCAGGCATTCTGGTTGGCGGCATCGGGGGAAGCCGACAGGACGGCAAACTCACCACCATCGGCACCCAGGATGTTAAGCGCCATATCGGCCATCACGGTACCAGTCTCGGAGAAATCGACCTGCGCGATAAAGAGTTGCTCGCCTTCACCTGAGGGGATGGGCGAATCCCAGGTGACAATCTTGGCACCTGCATCGCGGGCCGCCTTGACAGCTGGCACAATCTGGTCGCCAGCATTATTCGAAATCATAATCGCGCCAACCTTTTGAGTGGCAGCGGTGGTGACGATTTCGATCTGGCCAGCGACACTATTCTCGGCGGTTGGGCCGAGGAACTGGAGTGCCTCAGGATTCTGCAGCTCCTTGGCAGCTTCCTGTGCACCAGTATTGGCTTGGTCGAAGACCGCAATCCCCAGGAACTTTGGCAGCAAGATCATCTTGATGGCCTGACCTGGCTGAGCCTTCACAACTTCACCTGAAGGAGCCGGAGCAGTGGTTGGAGCCGGAGCGGCGGTTGGCGCTGGGGCCGCAGTTGGAGCTGGAGCGGCGGTTGGCGCTGGAGCTGGGGCAGCAGTTGGAGCAGCCGCAGGCGCACCACCACACGAAGATAGTAGCAGTGCTAATCCAGCAATCAGGCTTACAAAGAATCGGTTGAGCGACATGGTTCTTCTCCTCATACATCGGTTATCGTCAGTCGGCCTCGTCCCAAAGCGGGCTTTGGGTTGGCTCCTCATCCATCGTTGTTCCATTAACCTTCGGCAGCGCCCTCCTTTCTAATAGCCGTTCGCGCGCGACGTTGCAATGATTCTTGTATATATGAAACCAGGTTTGGTGCCAGCACTGAGAGAATCAGTAGCACCCCAACAACACCGGTTTGGGTATTTCCAGAAAGATTCAATAGCGACATGCCATTACGAAGGTTGAGAATAATCAGGATCGCAAGGCCAACCCCAACGAGTGAGCCACTTCCACCAAAAATACTCACCCCGCCGAGTAACACCATAGTGATAATATCGAGTTCGAACCCATCGGCAGTATTGCCGCGCACAGCACCAAGGCGTGCCGCAAGCAGTATCCCAGCCAATGCTGCAACGAACCCTGAAACAATGAACAGCATGAGTTTCACACGCTGTACCTGCACACCAGAGTAGCGTGCGACCTCACGACTATTGCCGATCACATATACATAGCGCCCAAATGCCGAACGATGCAAAATAATGAAGCCGAGCACCAAGCCAAGTGCAAACAGGATCAGCGCTAATGGAAATGGGCCAAGAAATGCGCGTTGGCCAAGATTATTGAACCATGCGGGGAATCCAGTGACTGAGCGATCTTCCACAAGAATACGCGCTACACCACGATAGCCAATCAACCCAGCAAGTGTCACTGCCAGTGATGGCAGCCTTCCATAGGCGACACATGTCCCATTGATCAGCCCTGCAACCACGCCTGCGATCAATGCCGCAACGATTGCTACCGGAAACGCGACGCCACGGTCGTGCAGGAATGCGACCACACACGCCGCAAGACCCATGACCGACGCCACCGAAAGATCAATCTCACCATTAATGATGATCAGAGTCATCGACAAGGCAATAATGATCTTCTCAATTGATAGTTGAAAGAGATTGATCTGATTATCGGCTTGCAAATATGCTGGGGCTAGTGTCACATTCAGGATGACAGTCACCACTAAAATGACTAGCAATAACCCTTCCCAGCTTTTGAGGCGCGCCAAGTTTAGTCGCATAAAACGCCTTTTCACTACTTACCTAGCTGTTATTCGCCGTAGCCGTGCAATAATTGCTGCATCGCTTGCAACAGCCAGAAGAATCAGCAACCCTAACAGGGCATCGCGCCAGAATTCACTGATTTGCAGCCAGCGGATCAAGCTCTGTCCAAGTGTGTCGATCAATATTGCACCCAGTAACGCCCCAATTGGCGTGCCTGAACCGCCAAAGGTATTTACGCCACCCACAACAACAGCTGCCACCGATTGTAGTTCCATACCAGATGCTGCAACCACGGTGATTGTGCCAAAACGCACCAAAAACATGAAGCCAGCTAACCCAGCCAGCGCGCCACATAATCCATACGCCAGTAACACCGTTGAGCGCACCGGTAACCCGGCGAACTGTGCCGCATCCGGGTTTGACCCAATCGCATATAAGCGCCGCCCAAATGGGAGATAAATCATGGCGAGATGGAACCCAAGCACGACAATCAACGCCAATACAACCATTGGCCGAATATCAAAACCAGCCAGTGTGATCAGCTTGGCTTGTGCCAGTTCACCTACCCACGCTGGCATAGAATCAGTAGTAATTGTCTTTGCATTCGAGAAATTGACGAGCATGGTTCGGTAGAGTGCCAAGGTTCCTAGTGTCGTGATGATCGCCGGAACCCTTCCGTAGGCCACAAGCAGCCCATTAACTAGGCCCATTGCCGCTCCTACCAATACCCCAATTAACAGTGCAACTGGTAGTGCGATTGCGTTATTATTGGCAAGTTGTGTGCCAACAAAATATGCGGTGAACCCAACAATCGACCCAACAGATAGATCGATATTGCGTGTTAGCACAACGAGTGTTTGCCCAATCGCCACAACCCCAATAATTGCTACATTTGTTGCGATTCGGCTCGCTGTGCGTGGGCTGAGATACCCCTCGATCTGTGAGCCAAAGAATGCCACAATCGCAATAATGAGCACGATTAGGCTTAGCTCACGAAGCTGCTCGGGCCGGATTCGTCGAATAACTGACATGGTGATCTCAACATAACTAAGAACCGCAGAACCGCAGAACCGCAGAACCGCAGAACCAAGAACCAAGAACCAAGAAGGGGGTGCCCTCTGGGCCAACCAAGAACCAATCCCTGAACAAGAGAACAAGAGAACAAGGGAACAAGAGAACAAAGATCAGGAGACAAGGAGATCAGGATACAAGGAGACAGGGCGGCAAAAAGGAAAGTGCTCCACACTCCACGCTTTGCGCTCTGCGATTTGCGCTCCAACGCTCCAACGTTCCAACGCTTTGCGCTTCAATGTTCCAACGCTCCAACGCTCTGCGCTTTGCGCTCCAATGCTCCAACGCTTCGCTACGCTCCCATTGCCACACCCACTACCTGTTCTTGGGTTGCCTCGCCGCGGGTGAAGGTGCCAACTTGGCGCCCTTCACGCATCACCACGAGGCGATCACTCATGGCCATCACTTCGGGTAGATCCGATGAGATCAGGATGACGCCTAATCCTTCGGCGGCAAGGTCATCGATGATCTGATGAACTTCAGCCTTAGCACCAACATCAATACCACGCGTTGGTTCATCCAAGATCAGAAGTTTCGGTTTTGTTTCGAGCCATTTGCTCAACATGACTTTTTGTTGGTTGCCACCAGAGAGCTTACCAACCTCGCGCTCCACTGAGGGGGTGCGAATAGTCAGCCGCTTACGGTAGATCTCAGCTGTAGCTGTTTCGGCTGCCGTGCGAATTAAGCCCAATCGCGAAAGATAGTTACGCAGCATGGGTAATGTGATATTGGCCGTAATCGACATGGGCAAGGTAAGCCCTAGCTGGCGCCGATCCTCAGTCACATAGGCAATCCCTAGGCGCATTGCATCCTGTGGGCTACGAATCTGTACTGTCTGCCCATCAAAAACAATCTCACCTTGGTCGGCAGGCGCGATACCAAAGAGTGCCAGCCCAACATCCGTGCGCCGCGCACCAACTAAGCCAGCAAACCCAAGCACTTCCCCACGATGAACTTCAAACGATATTTGTGAGAATGCACCTGCACGCCCAAGATTACGTACAGCCAACAAGACCTCATCACGGCTTGAATGGCGACGTGGGAACAATTGCGCAACATCGCGCCCGGCCATATCGCGAATAGCCTGTTCTGGTGTTACCTCTGCGCGCGGCTTACTGGAAATCAGCTTGCCATCGCGGAATACCGTAATGCGATCGGCAATCGCAAATACCTCTTCCATCCGATGGCTAATAAAGAGAATCGCAACTCCCTGGCGCTTGAGGGCCTCAGTTAATTCAAACAGGCGAGTCGCTTCGTGCGCTGAGAGTGGGGCAGTTGGCTCATCCATGATCAGCACACGTACATTCAGTGAAATTGCTCGCGCGATTTCGACAGTTTGCTGCTCGGCGAGAGTCAGTGTGCTAGCTGGGCGGCGCACATCAATTTTTACACCAATCCGCGCTAGAATTTCCTCGGCCTCACGCGCCATTGCCCGCCAATGTACCAGCGTACCGCGCGATCGATGCGTAATAAAGATATTTTCGGCTACACTCAAATCGGGATACATTAATGGCTCTTGGTAAATGGCCGCGATCCCTTGCGCCTGCGCATCTACCGGGCTATTAATGCGGGCCTGCCTGCCGCTGAGCATTATCGTGCCTGCATCCGGCTGGTATACACCAGTCATGATTTTGATTAGGGTCGATTTCCCAGCGCCATTCTCTCCCAATAGCGCATGGATTTCGCCAGGGTAGAGTGTAAACCCAACTTCACTGAGCGCTTGGGTACTCCCAAAGCGTTTGCTAATCTGTTGCATCTGAAGTACAGGCGCAACAAGTGGAGCGACACCCATTGGTGCCTCCCTAATAGTAAACGAAACTAAATCGAAAATATTGAAAGGAAGAAGCTAGTATGTGAGGCGCAGTATAGCAGGAACTAAAGAAAAGTCAAGTCAATCGAAAGAGGTTCGAAAGAGAAGACAAACTCAGTGTTGGGTTTAGGCTGCAGCGCGTTAGGGTTGTATCATAGCGGTTATGAGGATAGCAAAACGCTGATGTGCTACCAATAGCAGGGATCACAAATGAGTGCTGGAGGCAGTTGTTTAACTGCGTAAATAGTGGTTTATCAGGCGTTGGCGCATATCGAGAGGAACATCGTTAATCACAACGACACAGTTGCGCCCGAGGGCTTTGGCCTGATAAACAGCAATATCCGCTTCGTGGGTCAATTCTGTGATCGACATATCTGCACCAGTTGAACAAGCGATCCCAAAGCTCATGGTTACTTTGATTGGTTCAGGGCTTGTTGAAACATTGAATTCTGTTGCCTCAATTGCCGTACGCAGGCGTTCTGCGAATGCACGTGCCTCATCAGGGCCTGCCTCAGGTAGGAGTAGAACAAACTCCTCGCCGCCAAAGCGACCAGCCAAATCATAATCGCGAACTGTCTCGTTAATGATCTTGCTGACACCAACAAGCACCACATCTCCAGCCAAGTGGCCATGGCTATTATTTATTGTTCGTAGGAAATCGAGATCTGCCATAATCACCGCCAATGGGCGGCGGAATCGTTGCGCACGCTCGATTTCTTCTTCCGCACGGCGCGTGAAATGGCGTGCATTGAGGAGACCAGTTTTCGCATCCGTTTGGGCTTCCTGCTCAAGTGCTGGCACCTTTAGTGCACGATACATCATGATGAGTGGTGAGAGCGCAGGCAGAATGAGCCAAGGATTGATCTCCCACAATACTGCTACAACATAGCCAAGTAATAACAATACCAAATCGCTGAGAATATTTCCAATCTGGAGCATGCCTGTCTCGCGCCAACGTTTGTCGCGCGCAAACATCAGTACAAATCCTAGTAATGTATGATTGACAAGCACAAATGCCAGGGCGACAAGCGCACCATTAAGTACCTGGAGAAAGCCATTTTCTGCAAGACCCAATTGACCGAATACACTATACAAATAGCGGGCGAGGCTACCCGCTAAAAGATCCAGCGCAACATTAAAAGGCTGAATATACCAATCGCGTAATCGCTTACTGTTAGCAAGGCGCTCCTTTATCCAATCCACAAGGTTGTAAATGATCACAAGAATCACAAACATCCATGGTTCGAGGAGCAATACGCCAGCAAAGATAAAAACGGGTGAGGCGAAATATGCGACGTGATTGGGTGCATCTGCAACAAATAGTTGTGATGCTGTTGTGAGTAATACCAGTAGAATGAACGTTGTCCACTGATGCACGTTCATTACTATCCCGAAGAATGAATGAGCCATCACTGCAAATCCAGCAATGAACACGCATCCAATATAAAGCTGTCCACGCCGTGACATGATGGCAATCCTCGATGAATGCAAATGTTTGAGGTAATGAGCAGGTCTTTATAGGTAAAGAGCCTTGCCATCTTACCCCAAACATCAAATCACTTGAACAGGTTCAGGAATAGATTGGCACTATTGTACCGTAACTATTCTAGCGCGATGTTGACCATTTAGCCGTCGACCATTTAGCCGTCGACCAACTAGTAGAGTTCCAGGTTATTGGATTACTGCCATCCTGAAGTAAGCTGCTGATTTGGATACCAACATTGGCACTCTGGCTTGAGGTGCCATCAATGGCAGCCGGAATATTCAGATAGCCTGCACCTGCTTGATTGACCGTGCCAAAGTGGGTTGCCATCGCCTTGAGACGGTATTTGACTTGATCAGGCGTGAGGTTTGGTTCGTCTTGTAACAAGAGTGCTGCGGCTCCCGCCACCATCGGCGCGGCCATTGATGTTCCCGACATGCGGAACATGACACCTCCGCCGGGGAGATTGACGACATTTTGAGGGTATGCTGCGTTAAGTGAAGCATAGGCAGAGAGGCTAACGATATTCACACCTGGCGCAACAAGATCTGGCTTTGCAAACCCGTCTGTTGTTGTTCCAAATGCAGACCACGGTGCCATTTGATCATCGGTGATGCTCGGTGTGCCACGATCATCCGTCGCGCCAACGGTAATCACAAATGGGTCGTTAGCTGGTGAAGCAATAACCCCATCACTTCGATTGCCAGCTGCAGTAACAACGACAATGCCATTAAACCAGAGTAACTCAACCGCTGCATTGAGCGCATTTTGGTGGTATGAGTCGGCTACACTGTCGGTAAGGGAAATGTTGACAACCCGGATATTGTAAGCTACGTGGTTATCATAAACCCATTGTAAGCCACTAACGACACTGGAGGTAGAGGCAACACCTTGGTTAAGATCATCGCTGACCTTGATGTTGATAATATTGACCTCTGGGGCAACACCAACATATAGCCCCTGTGATTTGCCGCCATTCCCGCCAATAATGCCAGCCACATGAGTACCGTGGCCATATGCATCAAATGGCGTTTTGTTATAGCCATCGTTAAACGCAATCGCAGCGATGAGGCGCGATGTACCCGTGTTGCGTAGATACAGATCTTGCTGAGGATTGACACCACTGTCGATTACAGCGACACTGATCCCCCTGCCGCGAATTGGTGTGCTGCGGTTCCAAACTTGGTCAGCACCAATCGTCTTGATGTAGGCACTCGTAAGCGCAGCAGGATCGTAACAATCCCCACTACAGGCAGTATTAACCACTGGTGCATCAGGTGAAATCCAGCGCACTCCTTGGTGGCGGGCAAGTATCGGAATGCTATGTGCTTCGAGCGTGGCACTAAAGCCATTAATAATTGGGAGCTCGCGAATGATTGTCCCACCCAAGCGGGTAAGCTCCTCGGCAACCGCAACACTCTTGGGAAACGTCTGAACGATTACACCAACACGCTCGGTTGGTTGTTCCGTGGCCAGGCGCAGCAGGATTGGGCTGGCATGTGCTTGCGTATTTTGGGCGGGTGCAACAGCGAGCCAAGTAACAACGGTTGTGGCAAGCAGTGCGATGGAAAGCAGGCGGTACAGCAGGCTGCGATGCTGGGCAAGATCGATGTACCTCTTCACTTCTCCTCCTCAGTTCTTTTCGACCACTAACTCCGACACTAAGTTGGCGGATTCTGCTGCGCTATTGATCGTGCATAAACGCAACAAGATCTATATTAACACACTCCATATACCAATTTGCATTTGCTGGTATCATAGTTATATGAATGACGAATTGGTTATTGAATTAACACAGCAGCTGCGCGGTGATGTACTCTTCGATTCGCTCTCACGCGCACTGTATGCCACCGATGCCAGCATCTATACGATGATGCCGATTGGTGTTGTGATGCCGCGTGATGAGGCAGATGTTGTTGCCGCAGTACGCATTGCTCGTAAGCATCACATACCAATCACTGCGCGTGGCGGTGCCACAAGTCTTGCTGGCCAGACGGTTGGCGCTTCGCTGCAGATTGATTTCTCGAAATATATGTATCGCCTACTTGAGGTGAACACTACGGAGCAGTGGGCGTGGATTGAACCAGGGATTGTGTTGGATACTTTGAATACCCAACTCGCGGCCCATAACCTTAAATTTGCACCAGATATCTCACCAGCAAATCGGGCCACAGTTGGTGGGATGATTGCCAATAATTCCTCTGGTATGTATTCGGTGGTATATGGCAAGACCATCGATCACGTGCTTGAACTAAAAGTATTGCTGGCCGATGGCAGTATTGCCCTGCTTGGTCCACTTGATTCTGATATGTTACGCGACAAACTCACTGCAGATAGCCTTGAGGGTCGTGCATATCGAACAGTTAGCCGGCTTGGGCGTGAGCATGCGCAAGAGATTATGCAACGCTACCCAAAGGTGTTGCGCAGAGTCGGTGGGTATAACCTTGATTCGTTTGCGATTCCACAATCCTTAACCTCTGATCTTCAGCCTGAGTTCAACTTGGCGAAGATGATTGTGGGATCAGAGGGGACACTCGCGATCATTCTTGCAGCCAAGATTCGCTTAGTCCCACGCCCAAAGCAGACAGCAATTGCTATTTTGGCGTTTGAATCGCTTGACGATGCGCTTGATATGGTTGTCCCTTGCCTAGAATGTAGGCCAGCCGCAGTTGAGCTCATGGATGATATTCTGCTTGGGCTGACGCGTGCATCGGCGGAATATTCGAAATATTTGGCAAGCTTTGTACAGGGCGAGCCAGCAGCGTTACTCCAAGTAGAATTTTTTGGTGAGACAACCGATGAAGTGCTGAATCACTTGATAGGTTTAGAAGCACATCTTCGTGAGCGACACTCAATCGCTTTTAGTGTTACCAAAGCAGTGACAGCCGCAGAAAAGAAGGCGGTGCTTGAGGTTCGCAAAGCTGGCTTGCCACTCCTGCAATCACTCTCGCCCGATTTGAAACCCGAGACATTTGTGGAAGACTCGGCAGTTGCGCCCGAAAAGTTAGCGACCTATATTCGGCGCTTCCGCGCGATCTGCCACGCCCAGGGGCTGCGTGTTGCGTTTTATGGGCATGCAAGTGTTGGATTGATGCATGCGCGGCCACTGATTAACCTAAAGGAAGCAGCTGATGTCGCGAAGATGCGTGTGATTGCTGAGGCAATTCGCGATTTGGTGATCGAATTTGGCGGTGCGCTTTCTGGGGAACATGGTGATGGCATGCTGCGGGCGGAATTCAATCGAATGCTATTTGGTGATACGCTCTATGAGGCATTCCGCGAAATTAAGCGAACCTTTGACCCGCATGGTTTATTGAACCCTGGCAAAATTGTTGATGCGCCACGGATGGACACCAATTTACGCTATGGCGCTGGCTACCATACACATATTCCACTCCAAACCCATTTTGGCTTTGGTGATACAGGTGGCCTGGCAGGTGCAGTCGAGCTATGCAATGGGAATGGATTATGCCGCAAAACAGCGACTGGGACGATGTGCCCAAGCTATATGGTAACGCGTGATGAATCGCACTCGACACGTGGGCGAGCAAATGCGTTGCGGATGGTGTTTTCAGGTGCATTGGAACCTTCTGAATTAACCAGCCAACGTATGTATGAGGTGATGGAGCTCTGTATTGAGTGCAAAGGTTGTACAGGCGAATGCCCCTCGCGTGTCAATATGACCCGGATCAAATCGGAATGGCTAAGCCACTATTATGCGACAAATGGCACTCCACTACGTACACGGCTATTTGGTCATATCCATCTCATCAATCGGTTGGGAAGTATGTTTGCCCCACTTGCAAACGCCCTGTTTCATTTACCTTTTGTTCCGCTACTGCAAGAAAAACTCCTCGGAATAAGCCGCCACCGCCGTTTGCCAGGGTTTGTGCGAGAACCATTTCATGTATGGTTTAGGAAACGCGATAAAACGCGAACACGACAGAACGCTGCCCCTGAGCCAGTGCACCCAGTATTTGAGGAGGGGGTTTCCGGTGTTGGGCAGTTTCGTGGTTCGGTCGTACTCTTTCCAGACACGTTTTCGAACTATAATGAGCCGGGTATTGCGCGAGCGGCGGTGCGCGTCTTGGAGGCAGCCGGCTATCGCGTGATCCTGCCAGAGCAACAAGTATGCTGTGGGCGGCCACTAATCTCAAAGGGGCTCCTGAATGAGGCAAAAGCCCTCTTGCGGCGGCAAGTTGAGCTGTTGGCACCATATGCCACGCAGGGCATACCAATTATTGGCCTGGAACCAAGCTGCATCCTGACGTTCCGTGATGAGCTGCCAGATTTGATCGATGACCCACGTACGCGTGTGATTGCCGAGCACACCTTTTTGTTTGATGAGTTCTTAGTGCTAAAGGGCTCAAATCTCACACCACGGGCCGGAGAAACCAGGCGACCAGCGACCAGCGAGCGACCCTTGTATATTCTTCATGGTCATTGCCACCAGAAAGCATTGATTGGAAGCGGCTACGCCTTGGAATTACTGAAACGTATTCCCGGTGCGGAGGTACGTGAGGTGGATAGTGGTTGTTGTGGGATGGCAGGTTCATTTGGCTATGAAGCTGAGCACTTTGCGATATCCCAGGCGATTGGGGAGCAGCGGCTTTTTCCAGCAGTACGCTCATTACCTGGCCATGCCGAGATTGTTGCAATGGGAACCAGTTGTCGTCAGCAGATTGCCGATGGCACCGGGCGGCGAGCGCGACATTTGGCTGAAGTACTGGCCGATACACTATTTCTATTTGACTAAGGTTCATTTGAACCCTATAATCGCTATTCTTCCAATCAATGCGGTGTTACATATATTATGGCAATTCCATTTGAGATTCAGGCGCGTGATTCAGCATCGCGTGCGCGGGCTGGTGTAGTACACACAGCCCATGGCACCTTTGAAACCCCAATATTTATGCCAGTTGGCACGCGTGGAACCGTCAAGGCACTAACCCCAGAAGATTTGCGTGACCATGGGGCTCAGATCATTCTTGGCAATACATATCACCTGTATTTGCAGCCAGGCCATGAGTTGATCGCACGCCATGGTGGGTTGCATCGCTTTATGGGCTGGGATGGGCCGATCCTCACGGATAGTGGTGGGTTTCAGGTATTTTCACTGGTCTATGGCGGCATTGCCGATGAAGTGAAGGGTCGCCGCCCGGCGCATCCCGAAACAAAGCCTGGTATGGTGAAGGTGACTGATGATGCGGTGATCTTCAAATCCTATATTGATGGGTCTTCGCATATTTTCACACCTGAGCGAAGTATCGAGATTCAGAAGGGTATTGGAGCAGATATTATTCTGTGCTTTGATGAGCTACCACCGTTTCGTGCTGGCTATGATTACACCGCGCGGTCGCTTGAGCGTACCCACACCTGGGAGTCGCGTTGCTTGGCGTACCATCAACAAACGCAGGAAAACCCGGCGCTGTTGAGTTTTACACCACCGAACGCCGAGCAATGGCTATTTGGGATTGTTCATGGTGGTGTGTTTGCGGATTTGCGGCGCGAGAGTGCGGAACATCTTGGGGCAATGGGTTTTGATGGCTTGTGTATTGGTGGCTCGTTGGGTGGGGATAAATCACAAATTTATGAAGTTGTTGATATGACTGTCCCCTATATGCCGGATAGTTTGCCACGGCATCTGCTTGGGATCGGTGATGTTGACGATCTCATTGAAGGTGTGGCACGCGGGATTGATATGTTCGACTGTGTGAGCCCTACACGCCTTGGCCGCCATGGGACAGCACTCGTGCGGGATGCAAGCCGCCGCTGGAAGCTGAATGTAACTGGTGCACCAATGCGCGATGATGATCAACCATTGGATGCTTGGTGTGGCTGCTACACATGCCGGCGCTATTCGCGCGCCTATATTCACCACCTGTTTCGCTCTGAGGAATTACTTGGGATTCGGCTGCTGAGTTTACATAATGTTGCATTTTTACTGAAACTCACGCAGGCCATGCGCGCAAGTATTCTTGGCGGTACGTTTAGTGAACTGCGTAGGGAATGGCTTATGGGATGATGTGTCGCTGGCTCTAGATAGGTTGAGGTCGATTGGGGATACGACAGTTATAAATGAGTCGTGATGTAGTAATTGTCGCAATCAGCATTCCCGCTGCATCGCCGACAATAATATGACACATATTTGTTATTGTCGTTTTATCGCCAAAGTGTTACTATAGGGGAAATGTCACTGCCCGATTGGGAGCACTGCTGATGACTGCTGATACCCTTACTCCAATCCCACCGCCACCACAGGTGGGCCGCACTGCACAGGTTGTTGAACGCGCAGA
>JANLSE010000668.1:0-10243 GCA_031362265.1 Roseiflexaceae bacterium | reverse complement strand
GTAACGATCGACACGATCTATGACATTGCGTCGCTCACCAAGATTATTACTGTAACTGGGTTACTGCGCCTGTGGGAAGCACACCAGATCGATCTTGATGCCACCGCGTGTACCTACCTCCCCGAACTACGCGCCACCCATGTGACGATTCGGCATCTGCTAAGCCATACCTCAGGGCTGGATGTGCGACTCTCACTCGCAGCCCGTGATGGGCGTGAAGCGCTTCTACATGCGGTATATCAGGCACCGCTCAAACACTCTCCTGGTAGCTTCGCAGCCTATACCAATATTAATGCACTCCTGGTTGGCGAGATCCTCGCACGGGTTTGGGGTGGCACACTGGATGCGGCAATCGCCGATTTGGTATTAACGCCGCTTCAGATGCATGCTACCTGTTTCTGCCCGCCAGTTGTGCTCCACCCAGCAATTGCCCCAACCGAAATCGATACTACATGGCGCGGTGGCCTCATTCAGGGAAGTGTTCACGACGAAAGTACACACACCTTGGGCGGGATAGCTGGTCATGCTGGCCTCTTTAGCACCGCTGCCGATCTACAACGTTTCTGTCAGGCTTGGCTAACACCTGGAAGCATACTACAAGAGGCAACCATCCGGCACGCAACGCGCAATCATGCACCCGCAGGCGGCCTCGCATGTGGCCTGGGGTGGATGCTCGCCCGCCCTACGTTTATGGGCCAGGCAGCCCCAATCAGCTTCGGCCATACTGGGTTTACTGGCCCTGCGATTGTTCTTATCCCTACCCTCCAACTGTTGCTTGTCGTGCTGAGCAATCGCACCTACCCACAACGTGGCGCAGCAAGCCACCATGCGGTTACAGCTGCGCTTGTGGATTGTGCAGTAGGAATGGCCGATTCGTAAACGAAATTGGATCGTATGACAAATATGACACTTCGCTACAACTTCGCAATCAGAGAGGCACAATTTCTCAATGATCTTTCGCAAGTTAATATGGTATGCTATGATTACATAGTATGCAATGCAGCCGTATTGTCGTGGCGCACAGAAGAGGAAGCCCATGCCAGCAACCAGGATTCTCATCGCAGAAGACAACGACCTCGTGGCATTGACTCTTGAAGAACAATTGAAGAGCCAGGGTTATGATGTCATCGGCATTGCACGTACTGGCGTGGAAGCCACTGATCTTGCGACACGACTCAACCCTGATGTCATCATCATGGATATTCGCATGCCCGAGATGGAAGGTACTGAGGCGGCAGCCAGGATCAATCAAGCACGCCCAACACCAATTCTGATGCTGACAGCCTATACTGATCGCGAAACCATCCGCAGGGCTGAGTCGGCTGGCGCGCTCGGCTATTTGGTCAAGCCTGTCAACGAAGCAGAACTTTCGCCTGCAATTAATATCGCACTCGCCCGTTTTCGTGAGATTCAGGCACTACGCAATCAGGTCAACGAGCTTGAAGAATCACTGGAAGCCCGCAAGATTATTGAGCGTGCCAAAGGGATCTTAATGCAACGACTGGGGCTAAGCGAGCGTGACGCGTATGAGCGCTTACGCCAGCGTGCCCGCGACAAGCGCGCCAAAATGCGTGATATTGCGCAGGCGATTATTGAGGCCGAAGAAATGCTTGGGAATTGATTTGACGCACACGTGGTTGTGTGCTATAGTCGCGACATCGATTTTTTGAGTTAACATTCACACTATGGCAAATCGCGTACGCACATTTTGGTATTATTTTTATTTTACCAGCCTACAAAGGAACTGGTCGCTTCGCGTTGTTTGAGATATAGGTTCAGGGAATACACGGCGTGGAGCAACCAGCTCCACGCCGTTTTTTGTTTATACACGCCACAATAAAGGAGGTACCAATGACTGTCTACTGCCGGGGGATTCGCGGAGCCACAACCGCCGAAGCCAATACGCGTGAAGCGATTCTTGAGGCGACCCGCGAGATGCTCCAGCAGATGATCCTGGCAAATGATCTCACACCCGACGACATTGCCAGTGCCATCTTTAGCACAACACCAGATTTGAATGCGGAATTCCCTGCGGTGGCAGCACGTGCGCTCGGCTGGGTTGATACTGCTCTGATGTGTACTCATGAGATGGCCGTACCCGGTAGCCTGGAGCGCTGTGTGCGTGTCCTCGTTCACTGGAACACCACTCGCCGCGCAGATGAGATTGTCCATATCTATATTCGTGGTGCGCGCTGGCTTAGGCCCGAACGCGCTGCGGCCCTACCCGCAATATTGGCAACAAAACAGACGAAGGAGCCCCAACCATGATTGTGATTATGCGCAATGGCGCGACCCAGCAGGATATTGATAAAGTGCTGGATCGGCTAAAGGAGTACAACTTGTCAGGCAAAATAATCGTCGGTGAGGAACGCAGTATTATTGGTGTCGTTGGTGCAAGTATTCCGCCTAATCTACGCGAAGAGCTTGAGCGTTTCAGTGGTGTTCAGGAGGCAGCCCGAATCACTCGCCCCTACAAACAAGCCTCGCGTGAGTTCCACCCCCACGACACAATTGTTAATGTACGCGGTATTCCAGTTGGCGGGCGACAAGCAGTTGTGATAGCTGGACCATGCGCTGTTGAGAGTGAAGAGCAAATTGTGAGCACAGCGCGTGCAGTACGCGATGCTGGTGCAACCATGTTACGCGGTGGTGCGTTCAAGCCACGCTCATCGCCCTACACCTTCCGTGGGCTTGGCGAGCAAGGGTTGAAACTCTTGGCGCTGGCACGCGAAGAAACCGGCCTACCGATTGTCACCGAGGTGATGACTCCAACTGATGTCGATATTGTTGCCTCCTACGCCGATGTACTCCAGATTGGCGCGCGCAATATGCAGAATTATCAACTGCTTGAAGAAGCTGGGCGCAGCGGTAAAGCGGTTTTACTGAAGCGTGGCCTTTCGGCAACCTTCGAAGAATGGCTGCTCTCTGCAGAATATATTATCAACCAGGGCAACCCGAATGTCATCCTCTGTGAACGTGGCATTCGTACCTTCGAAACTGCCACACGCAACACAATGGATTTGAATGCAGTCGCGTTGGCGAAACGCCGCAGCCATCTGCCAATTATCGCAGATCCATCACATGGAACCGGGAAGTGGTACCTTGTGGCACCGCTGGCACTTGCCGCGCTAGCCGCTGGCGCGGATGGCATTATTGTCGAGGTGCATCCCGACCCAGATCGAGCAACCTCAGACGGTGGCCAATCGCTGACATGCGAGAACTTCGCCGCACTTATGCCCCAGCTCGCCGCTATTGCTGCCGCAGTTGGAAAAACGCTGCATGAGCCGTTGGCTCTGGTAGCGTAAAAACGATACAGATGGGTGGCAGTTCAAGCTCTTTGTTGAACCGCCATCCATTGCCCTGATTACTTGCGGCTTGACTGCACCCCCGTGCATGCTATAATGCGCCTGCTGCTCATAAAATAAGCGAGAGGTGTATTGCTGTGAAGCGATCGACGATAGATATTCGTTTTCTGATAACCAGTGTCGTACTTGTTCTCATCCCATTGTTGAGTATATATCTACCGAGTGTCCAAGCACAGACAGGAACTCCCAACCCTATTACATTCAATATCCAGCCTGGCAGCACGTTAACACAGAATGTAACGATTACAAATAATACTGGCGGGCCGAAATCATTTACAACTAGTGTTGTGAAACCAGTTGGCTTCCCAGCCACTATTGATGTAACTGTATCCCCATCTGCGCTTCCTGCAAATCTCGGTAATGGCTTAAATGCGGCCGTAACCGTCCAGGTTGTTGTCGGCCCAACCACAGCATTAGGTACCTATGGTTTCTCGATTGCAGTGAATGATGGGGTCACCACAACCACCGTCACAAACGCAACTATTGTCGTCGCGGCTCCTACATTCACATTTACACCACTAACCCAAAATATGAGCGTCGCAGCCGGTGGTCAGGCTGTTTCGTCGGCCGCAATTACACTTTCGACGAATTCGACCAGTTCGCAAACATATACGTTTACGACCAATGTTGCGAGCTTTCCTGGATGGACCGCTGTTGTTCAGCCAACATCCTTATCATTTACGCAGCCCGGTAGTGGTGCTGTCACAGTTCAGGTTTCTGCGCCTGCAAACGCAACTGCACCTGCCGTATTAACCATAACTGCTACACGCCAGGATGGAACTACCGCAACATCGATCATCAATGTGACGGTTACCTCAGCAACGGCAACCCCAACCTCGACCCCTAGCCCAGTATGCCCGGAGGGTACTCGTGATCCCGGCAATGATTTTGGTAGTGCTCAGTTGATTTTGGTGGATACGCCAAATAACCACGGCATCTGCACGCTTGGTGATGAGGACTGGTATAAGTTCGCAGCGATTGGTGGTAAGGTCTACACCCCCGATATTACGCGCTTTGATGCTGGCCTCGATTTGTCGCTCGAACTGTTTGACTCGGATGGTAATCGGCTGGCATTCAATGATGATTACTTTGCCCGCACACCACAGCCAACTGCAGCAGCGATCCAGACGCCACTGCCAACCCGCGATATTGCGCCGCGTATTCAATCCTGGCGCGCCCCAGTCGATGGTATCTACTATGTACGTGTACGTGATACTGCCAATGCGGGTGGTGGTAACCGCACCTATACATTTGTTGTCTTCTCGGAAAGCTACGGGCCAACACCGCCGACGGTCAATGAAGTCTGCCGTGATCTCTTCGAAGAGGATGGGTTGCCAGAACAGGCCAAGCTCATCACCTCTAACGAAATCCAGCGCGGCCATGTGCTGTGCCCAACCGGCGATTCCGATTGGGTTAAGTTCTTTGGCAAAACGGGTAAAACCTACTATATCTACACCGATACCCGGCCATATCGCAATAACCCATCCGCCAATCCAGCAAATGCAGATACCGAGGCTGGCGCCGATACGGTTATCTTCCTGGCGGATCGCGATGGCGTCTCAATCATCGATTTTAATGATGATATTGAAAGCCCAGATGGTGGCTCAACCGATTCACAAGTACGCTTTGTGCCACGTGTTGATGGGTTCTATTTTGCGCAGATCAAGAACACTGGCGATATTGGCAATCAGTTTATTCACTATGATCTTGTGCTTACTCAATGTGTACCAGGCCGTGACAATTGTGGGCGGGCAACTAATCCGGTCGCTGTTGCACCAACCGCTCCTGCCATTGCGCAAACCCCAGTGACATTCAATCCAACAAATACACCATCGGCCGACTCAACGGTGACACCGGTTCCCTTCCTAGAACAAAATCAGCGCGAAGGGTTCATTAATGGGCCGCTGGTGGGCTTTGTCGATCCGGCGTTTGAGCAGGTGTGGAGCCGCACCGATCGTCCAATTGTGCAGGGCCGTATTAGCCGCAGTTGGGTTTGGGGACCACGTGGGCTCATGGCGCGTTCCGAAGGGTATCTGCAAGCGCCAGGTGGTATTCGCCAAGTACAATACTTCGATAAAGGGCGCATGGAGCTGGGCGATTCGCGTAGCCAATGGTTCGTGACCAGCGGGTTGCTCTCGGTTGAACTGATTACTGGGCGCATGCAGGTGGGTGATAGCGATTTTGTACAGCGCGGAGCGGCAGATATCCCGATTGCAGGAGATATTACCGACACCAACGGGCCAACCTATGCCAGTTTTGCAGGGGTTGTTGCACAACCGGCTGCTGATCGCAGTGGTACCATGCCACTCGAAACCATTGATCGCAGTGGCCAGATTGGGCCTTATACCGGCCCACAACGCACCGAAACACGCTTAGCACACTTCGTACCAGAAACTGGGCACAATATTTCAGGTGTCTTCTGGCAATATCTAAACGCCAGTGGCATCGTATCAGAGAATGGGCAAACCCGCGATGGGCAACTGATGAATTGGGTGTTCACCATGGGCTACCCGGTCAGCGAGCCATTTTGGGCACGTGTACAGGTTGGCGGCCAGCAGCGCCAAGTATTGATGCAAGTATTCGAGCGGCGGGTGCTTACCTATGATCCTGCAAACCCACGTGGCTGGCGGGTTGAAATGGGGAACATCGGTCGACATTATTATCGCTGGCGCTATGGCGAAGAACTGCCAACCTCGTGATATGTGCCGATAGCACGACACAACAAAACGCCCCGCCCAATGATTGGGCGGGGCGCTGTATACATACATCTGGCGTTAGATTACGGTGTGAGGCCCGAGTTAACCGTGCTGAACACCTGGCTAACCTTATTGCCGAGCAATGTCAGAATACCAATAACCACGATTGCAATGAGAACTAGAATGAGTGCGTACTCGACGAGACCCTGTCCTTCTTCCTTGGCGAAAAAGCTACGAAGCATGTCTGTTCCTCCTAATGATTGCCTACAATGTACGAGTGAGTTGTCAGAAGTTTTCCTCACCCATATAATGCCATAAGTCATAGTAATCAACAATGGGTTAATAGTACCGCGCCAATCACATCCAGGTACTAATCGGAGCTAGTACAACATTATGTCGTTGAATGACCCACTCGCAACTCGTAAATCAGAGAAAGATGACCCGCCGAGTATTCATCTGCGGCGTTTACGTGATGCACCCCTCGATACACTTCAGCGCCTCACCGATGAAATTGGCCATCGCCCAGCGACATCGCTTGCAGAGGCGCGTGCTGCGGCATTACTTGATGGCCGCTTACGACGTGCGGGGCTACAGGTCATTGCAGACACATTTATGGTCATCCCAGAACCAGGATGGGCCGGCATCATACTAGGAGTTCTTGCACTTGTAGCATTCATTACCTATTATTGGTTACCATTCTTAACGCTTGGTTTTGTAGTCATCCTCATCCTGGTTGCGGGAATCGCATTATGGCAGCCAAGCCTGCTAGCAGGTAAACCACGCCCTTCGCAAAATGTGGTTGGCAATCGCGCAGCCTCAGATCAGCAGCATACACGATTAGTACTTTTAGCGCGACTCGACACCCCACTTACGCCAGCTTTGCTTACCCGTGCGCTTGGTGGGCATTTGGTCATCATCCTACGCTTAGCTGCCACACTACTGATCGCACTCTTCGCCCTTATTGGTTTATTCAACCCACAGCGTCTCTGGTTATATCTCATGGTGCTACCTACACTGTATCTTGTGTTGGCAGCACTCCTTGATCTGCTCACGCTGCGACCAATTGGCCCAGCACAGCCGCAGCACTCAGCCGGGATTGCGGTACTGTTAGCGACGTGTGAGCAACTCGACACGCTTGAACATACTGAACTTTGGGCGGTTGGCTTAGGTGCAACCGCGCGCGCTACTGGCCTTTTCGATCTTTTACGGCGCTATCCATTTGATCAAGCATCCACGCTTTTCGTTGCACTTGAAGGGCTTGGCAGTGGAGCACCTGCGATTATCACGTCCGAAGGATGGCCGCGCTCGCAACAAGCCGACCACCAATTGGTGGAGACATTGGTGCAGATCGTCAATGAGTGGAAACCCCCGCTGGCACAAATCAGCTATGGCGCACCAACAATAGTAGCGCCATTGTTGCAGGCAGGCCGACGCACAATAAGCTTAGCATGCCTTGGCCCAGGGCATACACCAGTGATCGATCAAGAATACCTTGAAGGTGCAACACGTCTTGTGATTGAATTGGCATACACCATTGATCGCTGGTCAGAAGACACATAGAGCATAGTGATAGATCGTGGCATATATGGTAATGATAGAGCGACAGACAATTGAGCGCAATATGCGCTACATGGTGATAGAGATCATTTGGGCTGCAATCGCGATTGGTTGCTATTCATTTGCGGCTGCTTACGTTATTCGGCTCGGCGGGACAAATCTTCAGGTGGGCCTAATCAGTTCAGCTGCCGCGCTTGTGAATGCACTGACGACCATACCATTTGCGATCTTTCTTGAAAGACGCTCGCGTCGTTGGCCGTGGGTTGTAGGTAGCCTGTGGGTGTTACGTGCTGGCCATATAGGCCTGATTTTTATTCCATTCCTTCCAACCTTCCGTGCTGAGGCAGTTGTCGTACTGCTATTACTTGTTAATATTCCGGTTGCGCTCTTTAATGCTGGCTGGCTCCCCATGTTCGCCGATGTAGTGCCATTAGCCCGCCGCGCACGGCTCTTCTCGGCGCGTAGTTTGGCGCTTGGGATCACAACTATGGCGACAACATTTGTTATGGGGTTCTGGCTGGATGGGGTGCCATTCCCACTCAACTACCAGATCATGTTCAGTTGTGCAGTTATCACCAGTTTTCTCAGTACGATCTATGTGGCTAAGCTGGTTATTCCAGATTCTGCGATAGTTGCTCCTGTTGCTCAGGTACGCCCAAACTGGACACAAATGCGCGTACTATTGGGGCAGCAGCGACCGTTCGTCAATATCACAATCAATACGCTGATCTTGAATATTGCATTCTGGATGGCCGTTCCACTGCTACCAATCTATTTTGTGCGTGAACTGAAAGCCACCGACGGCTGGCTTGGAATATGGCTTGCGCTGATCAGTGGCAGCGCCGTAATTGGCAACCTGATCTGGCCGCGCCTGATTGAGCGCCGTGGGTATGCATGGGTGCTACGCCGCGCAACGATCCTGAGTGCAGCATATTATTTTCTGCTTGGCATGTTTCCCGATTTAACGCTGATTTTATTCTTTGCGCTCTTATTTGGTGCAATCACACCTGGGGTGGATATTAGCCATTTCAACACGTTGCTGGAAGTGTGCGATCCAACCCGCCGTGCATTTTATATTGGAATCTTTGTAACCGTCATGAACTTTGGGTTTTTTGCATCAGCTCTGCTTGCCGCTCCACTGGTTGATCTGATTGGCGCACGTGAACTGGTCTTGGTACTGGCTGGGCTGCGCCTGTTTGGGGCGCTCCTGTTTACCTTGAACCCAGTACGGGTACAATCGCTTGAACCAATCGCACAGAGTAAATGATAGATTGTGAATAGGAATACCATGCGCCGTAAATCGCCGATCTATATTGCTCATACACAGCCTGGTTTTGAGGCGATCGCAGCCGAGGAGATCGGCCAAATCGAGGATACTCAGCTCCTCGGCACCTATCGCTTTTCCGATAAGAATGGCCTCGTTTTATTTGAATACCCACATGATTCGCGCGATCTGATGGAACTGCGCACAATTGAAGATCTCTTTGAGCAGGTTCTGCATATGCCCGATCTCCCGCCAACATTTGCGGCACTGAAGAAATTGGAAGAATTAGTTCGTACTGCGCCTGCGATCGAACCAGCACTTGTGCATGCGCGCCAGATCGCCCCGCAGCGTGGCGGGCAGGGTAAGTTGCGCTATCGAGTGGTGGCGCGGCAGGCGGGCGAAACACACTTCCGTCGCGTTGATGCACAGATGTCGGTTGAAAAGGCCATTGTGCAACGCCCAGAGCACCGCTGGCGCTTGGAAGAGGAAGCCGCACTTGAGTTCTGGCTGACCCTGATCCCAGGTGAGGCAATGCTCGCGTTACGCCTGAGTGATGAGAAAATGCGCCATCGCTCGTATAAGATTGATCATATGCCAGCCTCATTGCGCCCATCGGCCGCTGCGGCATTGGCCTTCCTGAGCGATATTGCTGATAATGATGTCTTTCTCGATCCAATGTGTGGCGCTGGCACTATTCTAATTGAGCGTGCCCTTGCTGGGCGTTACACTCAACTTCTTGGTGGCGATATCAGCCGCGAAGCGCTAGCAGTAGCACAGAATAATATCGGGCCACGCTATCAACCGATTGAGCTACGTGAGTGGGATGCACGCCAGTTGCCAATTGATGCTGGTTCGATTACTGCACTTGCTGTGAATCTACCATTTGGCCAGCAGATTGGGAGCCCAGAAGAGAACCGCACCCTCTACCCAGCGCTTCTACGCGAGTTTGCACGCGTGCTGCGGCCCGGCATGCGGCTTGTGGCACTCACAAGTGATATTCCAACACTCAATGAGGCCCTACGCCGAACCACTACACTACGCCAACGTACGACCTATCCGGTTACACTGCTTGGCCAGCGTGCCCGTATTCTGGTAGCCGAGCGCCAATAACCGTCACAGATGCGTAATCTGGCCTGCTTTCGTAAGCCTGCGCGAGCAAGTATGCTATGTGGTGTCGAAATCAGCAGTTGGGTATCGAACTGATACTATCTCTACGCATAGTGTGAATCTAGAAAACAATATCCAGCGTTACAATTAACAACGGTGATGGATTTCGAATTGGTACAGTGGAGGGCCACACCATGGAGAAAACCCCAGTTGATATATTATGGGTCGCAATTTGTGCTGGGCTGGTATTTACC
>JANLSE010000661.1:0-6420 GCA_031362265.1 Roseiflexaceae bacterium | reverse complement strand
GCCCGCTACATCCTGTCCACCCTCGCCACCGTCGGCTTTTTAGGCCCGAATTAGGTTGCACAAACAGTAAGGAGACCCACGATCATGTTGAAGCTCACCATCCGCTACGCCCGCTACATCCTGTCCACCCTCGCCACCGTCGGCTTCCTAGGCGGGTCGAATTAAGAAGTTCAGCCAGATAGGAAACGACGATACTCAAGCTCACCATCCGCTATGCCCGCTACATCCTGTCCACCCTCGCTACCGTCGGGTTCGGATACAATCTCGGCAATTAGACACGATCGGGTTTGCGTGTCACCATCAGGCTGAACCGCAGGCCAGGCTGCAACGGATCGAGGAATATGTACCACCGGGGCATCGAAATAGGGTGATGTCCCGGTGGCGCCTTTATCCGCTTCCAGTTCGCCCGATCCGTTGAATGTCCGTCCAACTGAACATTCGCATGTCGAGGAGATGCCTGATGCTGGAAACTGCATTCGCCCAACTGCGATTTGCCGCATCAGTTGTGTTCGGCCTACCATTCTCCACCCGCTCGCTCGACCGGCTGGTCGACGGGCTACTCGCCACCCGGCGCGAGTTTGGGATGATCGGGGCTGAGGGCGCCGAACTCCTGGCCGGGCCAGCGCTCGACGAAACCACCCGGCGCGAGATGCAGACCCGCCGCTTTCGAGCGCAGGCTGTGCATGGCGCCAATGAAACCGCCTACTATGGCGCTCTGTTCGAGCGGATCGGTCTCGACCCGGCACGCCTGAGCTACGCGGACATCGCTCGCATCCCGATCACCCCCAAGGAGGCACTGCGCGACAACCCCGACGCCTTTGTGCGCCGCAGCGCGCGGCCCTGCTTTCGCACCACCACTACCGGCACCACTGGTCGGCCGACCAGCATATGCTTCTCGCAGCGCGAGCTGCACACCTACGTCGCGCTCGGGTCGATCCATCATCTCATGCACCAGCAGGTCGGCCCTGAGGATATCGTATTGATCAGCACCAGCGCGCGCGCGACGCTCGGCAACACCTGCTTCGCCGGAGCCTGCGCACGCGTTGGGGCGCAGATCTCGCTGGGCGGGCTGGTCGATCCAGCCCTGACCCTGGCGCTGCTGGCCGAGCGACGCCACCTGGCTGGCAAGAAGTCCCGTGTCAGTGTTCTGTCGATCTATCCGTCATATCTCGGCGAGTTGATCACGGAGGGGCTGCGCAGAGGTTACCGAATGTCCGATTTTGGTCTCGAGCGCATCTTCACTGGCGGCGAGATAGTCACGGCCGGGCTGAAGGAGCGCTGCCGCGAGCTGTTCGGCGATGTCGCGTTCATCGAAGGATATGGCATGACTGAGCCGTGGCCATTCGGCGGCTCGCTATGCGCCGAGGGCCACCTACACTTCGAGCCGTCGCAAGGGCTGCTGGAGGTGCTGGATGCGGAGACCGGTGTGCCCGCCCGTCCCAATGATGCTGGCAGTCTGATTCTCACTCCCTTCGCGCCCTTCCGCGAGACCACGATCGTGCTACGCTACGACACCCAGGATGCGGTGCGAGCGCTCGACGGCCCGCTAACGTGTGCGCTGCGCCAGCTGCCCGCCACCAGCAACCTGCTCGGCAAGCTGCGCCTATCCGTGCGCCACGAGCATGGCTGGACCTTCCCGCGCGATGTGCTAGAGGCGCTGGAGGCAACCGCGGAGGTGCCATTGCCAGCGCGCTGCGGCTTCTGGGCGGTACCTGCTGGGGTAGCCGTCGAGGTGGTCGTGCGGCGGGAAACGCCGGGGACGCACGGCGCGATTGAACGAGCGCTGGAAGCGCGCTGCGTGCCCGTGCGGGAACTCCACTTGGTCGAGGAGCCGCGCCAGCTCCAGCAGCCGCTCCCGCTGCGCTGTGACCTCCGCGAAACCTCATTCAATCAATCAGTTGTTGGGCAGTCAAGCCTGAACCAACGGCCGGTGTACTAAATCGTCAATCAGTCAAGAGTGCGTTGTATCGATTCCTATTTTCGTTAGCATATCCTGAATAACCGGACCACCACCTGAGCGATAGCCGCTTCTACCTTCGGAGGTCGACCATGAACGTCACGCGCTGGTCGCTACTGCTCGTCATCTGTTTCATGCTCGTAAGCACGACTACCTTTGCCTCACCGTCACACGCTTTGCCGACAGCGCTTACCGCCACGCACGTTCGCTATCTTCCATTGGTTGTTAAGCTCGGCCCGCGACCAGCATTCACCATAACCCTCACACCCATTGGTACCCCCATTTGGAAGCCGGTTGATATTCACCTCTTCTCGGCGAGTGGTGGTGATTTTAGCGATTTTGAAGCAACCATTGCAGCGCTGTTACCACCGCCCAATCATGGTGCAGGCGGATCACCTGGCCAGCCGCATGCGCCACCGTATGAAACGGAGCTTGCACAAGGTATTTCACCGCTTAACCTCCCCGAAGGAAGGCCATTCACGGTCTCAGAGTTCTCCAACGGGAATGCGGTCTATATCGTATGGATGGTTGTTCCCAATCCGGGAATTATCGGCTCTTCGCCCGATTTCGCCTCTGGTGCGATCATCCCAAAGTCCGTGTTACCGATCCACTTTAGTGGGGTCACCTTACGGAATGGTCAAATCTATGACCCGGTCTTAACCGACCAGGATGCTTCCCCTGATGCCATCCCGAATGTCGAGGGAGCAAGTCACTTTCCGGTCTTCATTGCCGATAATACGAGCTTTGGGCCGCCAGCAACCGACCCAGTTGGCAATTACGACTACCAGATCACCATGACGGATACACAAGGGAACGGTTGGTCGCTCTCTGCTCAATTCAGTATCCAATCAAACTAATCTACTGGTACGATACTGCGGCGTCGCCATTCAGCCTATCCGCTGTGCCGCCAACAATGTATTGCACGCCGACCTGCTGGGGTAATCATCTCGACAGCAAATCGTGTGAACAACGCCTCCGCTGTGAGCGTGAAGTTGAGCAGTTCACCACGGTCATTGAAGCGTAGGTGCAGCTTGAAGTCAAAGAATCAGCCAACCATTGTTTTGCCACGCGCTGCGAGGCCACGAAACACGTCTGGAGATAGACCCATAACGGCAGCAATCATCGACAGCACAAAAAAGTTCGAATACACTCATCGTGGGCTCCTCTTAACGACGCTTTTGGTTTAGGCACTGCAAGTGTAGTCGATGTTGGAGCCCGCCTTATCCCAAACTGACGTTAGTGGAGAAAGTGAGATTGGCAATGAAGAGAAGGATGCTTTACTTCTGGAGCGTGATTGTCCTCTGCAGCCTGCTTGCCATTCCGACGCAAGCGCACGCGATTGAGTATGCGGCCCTGCAGCCTGGCGCGTTTGTCACGTACACGCAGACCATTCCGGTCAACCTCGTGTTTGTTGGCTATGAGAACCTCAACCAACGTGACCTCCTTGACGCACTACCAGCAACCTATGAGCCAATCGTGCGCGTCCCCAAGTTCTACGGCCTCAACGGCCGACAAATGGGGCTACACTTCGACTTCAAATATCGAACGATCAATGCTGACATCAAGTTCGAGGATCGGTTCTTCAACTACCTCAAAGAAAGCGGCCACCATGGCCCACTCACCGCCTTCCAGCAAGCCTATAATGACCAGGACAAGAACGTTCTCGATGTAAAGGGGCCGGTGCTCTATATCGATGCGCCTTCAGTCGAAACATGGCTGGTGTCGAATAGCGGGGCACTGGCAATCGACCCGAGGCAGAGTTACACGGTCTACTTCATCAACTGGTATGACCGCAAGGACTTCAAGTTTCATGTTTATAGCAAGGCTGACGAACCGGAGCCCGGCAGCGATACGAGCAGAGCCATCACCGACTCACAGTTCATGATCGGTTGGGGCGGAACCTCGAGCAAAAGCTGGTTTCTTGATCTCTCGGCTGGCCCAGAATTCAGCTCCACCAACTGGGTCGTCGATACGCCGGACCTGGATGGCGATGGAGTGGAGGACTACCGCATACCGCCAGTCTGGGAATATACGCAGCACGGCTACCGCAGCCGGCCGCGGCTGGACGACGACTTGGGTCTGGTGACCCGTTACGCTGCGATCAATCTGCTGTTCACCTCCTCGCCAATCTACGACCCGCTGGTGACGGCGCCAGATGTTGGTGGAAAGAAGGTCGTCCATATTGAATTGTTCGAGGACGACCCCGACAGTCATGGTGTCGATTTCATCAGTACGAACACAGTCTTTCGCGAGCTGGAACGCTTGGAGCCCTACTATGACTGGCAAGTCCGGCTGGAGCGCAATAATCCGATCGACCCTCAGGCTCAGCGCGCGTTCCAGATCTTCAGTGGTGTGCTGCAAGAGGACGACTGCTGGAATGAAATCGGTGTGCCGTTTGCAGAGCTGTTCTGCTTCTTTCAGGCCAACTACGACCAATACATCCCCGCGTATGGCCCGCATGACTCCGTCGGCGTCAGCTTTGCGTTCAATACGACCAAGGAGGCCTTGGGCAACATCGCCGGTCTAGTAGGCTTCGCCGATGACGACTGGACCACTGGCACACAGACCTACAACTACTTGTTCAGCGTCGAAGCCTACCGTACAGCCGGGTATGGTCTCACCAGCGCCACAATCCACGAGTTTGGGCACCACATCGGCATATCGCACCCGCACGACGGCTACGACTTTGAGCAGGACATCGACTACGGGCCGGGAGGTGAATTCTACTTCGCCTGGCTCAGCGACGAGAGCAGTACCGTCATGAACTATATGGGTCTGAACAACGGCTTTAGTGAGTTCGATCGTGCGAACATGTACCGCTACGAGTTTGCTGGCTACCTGAACTGGTCGAACGCGCTGCTTGGCGACATCCTCGCGAGCCCCAATGCGCAAAGAGAGCAAAACCTGCTGCGCCAAGCGGATAGGTTAGCCAAAAAAGCACAGCGGCATTTCGCGGCCTGGGAATACGTAGCCGCCGCTGACAACGCGCGCCAGGCCTACGAGCGGCTGCTCAAGGCGGCCGAGAGGTTGGGCGTCGAGACGCCAACGGTGAACAATGCACGGCGAATGCTCCCGAATCCCAGTGTCCCGCGGCTGTACGATCCGATACGCGTCCTGCCCAAATAGGCTCTCAGCGGGTGTTCGTTGTCAGACATTTCAACAAGTACCCTTGCGCTGATTTGGCGAGCTGATGCGTTACTCCTCAGCTTCGACTTCAGTGTGGTAGTGACGCTTCACCCATCCATGGAGGCGCTATGAGTTCTCAGTTTGAAGCATTCTGCGTGATCCTGGCTCATGCGCTGGCCGCCTTGTTCGGCAGCTGGGGTTACTTCCGACGTTACACGATCACGCGCCCACCGATCGGCGTCTTTAATCTATGGGACATTGCAGTCATGCTCGTCGGTATTGTGCTGGTGCCGTACCTGTACCTGGCGCTGCCACTCTGGCTCGTAGCCGGGCTGCTCACGATCGGGATGTTGAGCGCGCTCTATTTTGTGGGTGAGCCGGTGCTGCGCTCGGCCTGGGCGATCTGGTTGGCTACGCTCATCCTGGGGGCCGCCGATATCGGAACGATGCTGATGTTCGGGGAAACAAGTACGCTGTTTTCGTTGTCAACAATGCCGTGCTCACATTGGTGATTGTCGGGCTGACCAACCTCTGGGCTCAGAGCGGCATGCAGGCTCGCGATCTCACGATCGTGGCGGGGATGCTGGCGGTCTACGATGTCATCGCTACCTGGCTGTTGCCGCTGATGACTGATATGATCGAGCGCCTGGCCGGGCTTCCGTTCGTCCCGCTGGTGGCGTGGCCGGTTGAGGAATGGCGCTGGCTCGGGATCGGCCTGGGCGACTTGCTGCTCGCCGCCGTCTTCCCGCTCGTCGCGCGCAAGGCCTTCGGGATTACAGCTGGCATCGCAGCACTGGCGATTGGCGGGGGCGCAATCGCGGGTGTGCTGGCTCTACCGCTACTGGGAATTACATATGTGGCCTTCCCCGTGATGATCGTACTTGGCCCACTGATCGTGGCGCAGTACGGCTACTGGCGCCGATGCGGGCCTGAACGGACAACGTGGCAGTATCGTCGGGTGGAGCCCTATATCTCATTCTCGGCTGATATGGAATAGACCAAGCTATTAACCAGCCATCCGCCGACCACGATCGCGTAGTATTAGCGGGTAATCGCCTTACCTGAGCGCTGTCTCCAGGTAGTGTTGCACACTCTCCTCGGCGCTTAGTTCACCAAGCTGTACACGCTGATCGTAGGCAGTTAGCCAACTGGCCATATGACCGCGTGCGTCATCCAATTCTGCTTGGATAATTTTTGCAGTTGCACCACAATCCGCCAGGAACCCAGTTGTCACAAAATCATTGCGTGCACGAGCACGATCATATTCGACCCGGACAATCTGCGCGTCCCAACGGCCAGCCTCCCAATGAAGCTGCGCATAAGACACACGCCAATCC
>JANLSE010000605.1:0-1730 GCA_031362265.1 Roseiflexaceae bacterium | reverse complement strand
TCCAGCAACGCCTCAAGCCCCTCAATCACTTCTGACTCGGGATCGCTGCATACTGTCTCTGCCGCTTCGAGCGTCCAGCCACCAACAAACACGCCTAAGCGTGCCAACAACCGTTGCTGCGTGGGCAAAAGCAAGCGGTAGCTCCACTCAATCGCGGCTCGAATCGTCTGCTGGCGGGCGGGCAGATCGCGCGCACCGCCGCTCAAGGTCTGCATGCGTGCCGAAATGAGACGAGCAAGGAGCTGTTCTGGTGCGAAGAGGCGAATCCGTGCGGCTGCCAGTTCAATCGCTAAGGGAAGGCCATCGAGGCGCACGCAGATCGCTGCGACTGCGGGCGCATTGGCGTTGGTCATGCTGAACTCAGCCCGTACCGCACGTGCTCGTGTGATGAACAGCGCGACTGCATCATACTGGCTTAGCTGCTCAAGGTCCGGCAGGGTAGCGGGGTCAGGTAGCCCGAGTGGTTCAACCGCATACTCCTGCTCAGCAGCAATCCGTAGCGGGATACGGCTGGTTGCCAAGATCTGGAGTTTGGTGGCACTCCGCAGCAGATCTGCGACGAGGCTGGCAACCCCGGCGATAATCTGCTCACAATTGTCGAGTAGGAGCAGTGTTTGCCGCTCCCGCAGCCAGCTGTGCACGCCATCACGGATTGGGCGGTCAGGTGATTCAGGGATGCCCAATACCTGCGCGATTGCGGTCGCCACCTGATCTGGGGCGCTAACAGGCGAGAGATCGACGAACCAGACCCCATCGGCATATCGTTCAAGAAGCTCTGCTCCAATCTGGAGTGCGAGGCGTGTCTTGCCCGTGCCACCTGGCCCAGTCAGCGTCACCAAGCGCGCATTGCCGTGAAGGAGAGCTATAATCTCCGTAACCTCACGCGTTCGACCTATTAGTTCGTTCACCTGGGCCGGGAGGTTGGTGCTGCGCGCATCCAGGCTCTTGAGCGGTGGAAAATTGGCTGGCAGATCCAGCAGGCTGGCCTGGTAGATTGGCTCTGGCCGCGTCAAGTCCTTCAATCGATGGGTTCCCAAGCTGATGAGACTTGTACCAGCAGGTAATCCATCACGCACCAATTCGTGCGCCGCAAGCGAGAGCAGAACCTGGCCACCATGGCCAGCGGCCAGCAAACGTGCCACCCGGTTCAGTGGCTGGCCAATGTAATCACCATTCTGTGGCTCCGCGGTCCCGGTGTGGAGTGCCATACGCACGCGAATTGGGTCGACTGTGCCCCAAGCTTCCTGAGTGAGATCGCGTTGGCCAACTACGGCAGCAGCCAATGCATCAGGAGCAGATGTAAACGCGGCACAGAAGGCATCGCCCATCGTCTTAAAAACATAGCCGTTATGGGTTTCAATTGTCGCGCGAAGAATGGCATCATGACGCGCAAGGGCAATGCGCATCGCATCGGGTTGTTCCTCCCAGCGGCGCGTACTGCCTTCAATATCCGTGAAGAAGAAGGTGACGGTACCGGTGGGAAGTGTTGTGATAACACCTCGCGCTTGCGTCGGTGTCAGTGTGGTGCCGTCAGCACTGTTCTGGGGTGGCACACCTAGGATGGGCGCAGGCAGGTGTTCAACCGCCAGTACACCTCTTGCAACCCGCACAAACAGCTCATGTTGATCAGCAGCCAGCCCTAGCTGTTGGGCAAGCAGTTGGGCAACTTGGGGAGAGGGCTTGCGCTCATCGGCCTCAATCTTGCGGATCGTCACCTCGGCGCAGCCCAC
>JANLSE010000601.1:0-18933 GCA_031362265.1 Roseiflexaceae bacterium | reverse complement strand
AATTTTTGCAGCCGGATCATTCAACGGCCTCGCCGATCTTCTCAACGGCGAGGGGATCGCGCTCAATCAGCTGATCAAAGATGGTCTTTGGCCCCAGCAGCGGGTCGAGCAATGGCCAGTTTGCTGGTGCGGTAATCAGGTTGAGCATGGTCGTGAAGGAAAGGCTGTCCAGGTTTTGCGCTGGAAGCTTCTTGTGCTGGCGGCTCGGGCCAGATAGAGCCAGCAGCGCCTGAGCTTGGGATTCGGGGTCGGGGAACGCCAGGGCAATACATGCGCGCAACGTCACCTCGATCTGCTCGACCATCAGCATCCCTTCGAAGAGCGTGCGGAAGAGATGGGTCATGTCGCGGCCCGTCAGAATACCAACAGGCCGCTCTTCATCGGTCACAACCACCGCATAGATGCCTGGCGTGCGCAGTTGGTCGATGGCGGCAAGCAGGTCAGCGTGCATGCTCAGGGTAGTAGCTGAATCCTGGCAGTGCGCCAGAGGCATACGCAGCAGATCGACCTGGCCGTTGGCGTAGAAATACAGGCTGAGAATACTTTGCTGGGAGATGACGCCACGCAGGGTGCCGTTTTCGGCTACCACCGGCAACTGTGCTACTCGGTGAGTCAGCATCAACTGAATAGCATCACCAACCGAATCGGTGTCGCGAGCACAGATCATGGTGCGCCTGCCCGCAACGACTTCTGCGAGTGTATAAGCACTCATGGCATATGCCTCCTGTCTTGAGCCGCAATATGCAACCAAACCGCATGCCAAATGCCGCTATCGAGTGATATTCGGCAGGCTCCACCCCACAAGCATCATCGAGGATAGCTGGTGAGCTACGCCAGCGCACGAATCTCTGGTGCGCATACCCATATGAGGATTGCTACGAGCAGCCCTGCCACTGCTCCACTGATCATCGCGGTTGGCGCGCCCGCAATCTCGGCTACCCAGCCGGCCCACAGCGCCCCGAGTGGCATGGTACCAAAGAATGTCATACTGTAGACTGCCATCACCCGACCGCGCAAATTGTCTGGCACGAGCGACTGCACCAGAGCATTTGCCAGATTCATGATCAGAATCACTGCCATGCCAGTAGTCACAAGTATCAATAGTGCCAGTGGCAGGAAGCGAACCAATGCGAACACAATCAACAGTATCGGAAACAAGAATAACCCAAGTGTGAGCAACCGACCTTTGAAGGTAAAGCGCCCAAGCGAGGCAATGATAAGCGCGCTAATCAGCGCCCCAAGGCCACGTGCAGATTGCAACAACCCATTTGTGGCAGCATCGCCGCGAAGGATGTCGGTGGCCCAGACAGGGAAAAGAGTGGCGAACGAGATGCCAAACAGGCTGGTTGCACCGACCAATAGGATCAGCGTTCGCACTACTGGCGTGCCGATAATGTAGCGCAGCCCCTCGCGCAATTCATGTAATGCCGAGGCGCGGGTGGCTTGGCGCTGCTGTGGTGCGATGCGCATCAGGAGGAGTGCTGTGATCACCCCTAGAAACGACAGCCCGTTGAGGCCGAAGCACCAGGCTGGGCCGATAAGAGCGTATGCCAACCCGGCTACTGCTGGCCCGGCGAAACTGCCGATATTAAACATCGTGGCGTTGAGCGCGATCGCGTTGGTCATATCCTCACGCTCAACAAGCTCGCGAACAAATGACAGCCGCGCTGGGGCATCAAAGGCATTGGCGACGCCAAGTGCAAAGGCGAGTGCAGCAATATGCCAGGGCACTACAGTGCCAGTAGCTACCAGCACCGCCAACCCGAACGCCAGCAGCATCATGATTGTCTGTGTGATCAGCAGGAGTGTACGGCGTGAAATGCGATCTGCTACGACACCGCCGTAGAGCGTAAAAATCCAGGATGGGACTCCACCGGCGAAACCGACTAGGCCAAGGTAGGTTGGCGATCCCGTAAGTTGATACACAAGGAAGCCCTGCGCAGTAGCCTGCATCCACGTTCCGAATAGTGAGATCATTTGGCCGAAGAACCAGAGCCGATAATTAGGGTGTTCGAGGGCGGCGAAGGTCTTGCGTAGGCCGCGGATCGGCTGCGGCGTATCCGTTGTCGACTCGGAAGGCTTAGGTGCCATTCGTCTATACTCTCAGTATGAATTAGATCGTATGCCATCATACCACGCCCTATCTGTATATAGATAAACTCCCCAGAAGCCAAAACTCAGCCCCGCAAGAAAATCGTGCCGCCCCAGGGATTCATTCCCGGCACTAACACATTTAACCCAATGCAGCAATAATGGCTGTTGAATAGCGCGACCAATGTGGAGTATTCCAGCGGTTATACAGCATGCGATTGGCGAGCATGACGCAGAGCAGATCGCGGGTTGGATCGGCCCATGCAAATGTTCCGGCCACACCGGTATGGCCAAAGGTATAGGGTGAGCTATATTCACCCGAAAAATGAGTTGGTTTGACGCCCCGCAGATCAAATCCCAGACCCCACGCGCAGTTGTCCCAGGTCATAAAACCTTCAATCCCGCCATGTAACCCAGCCGTCTGGTTGGTTGTCATGAGTTGAGCCGTAGCTGGTGCGATCACCTGGTGCTGATCGAGTTGGCCGCCTGCCAGAAACATCTGAAAGAAACGGGCAACATCCTGTGCGGTAGCGATCACATGCCCGGCCGGATGGGTCTGACGACGGGCGTGATCTGAGTTAAAGCGCTCAAATTGACTACCCGGCTCGTTTGTTCCACCCACATGCACAATATTTGGGTAGTACTCCTTAGGCGGCGCAAGGTAGGCATGCTTCATACCAATCGGCTCAAACAGTTGTTCACGCATATACTGTGGAAAGGGCTTGCCACTAATAGCCTCAACGATCAAGCCCAGTATACCGTAGCCAACATTGCTATACTCAACCTTACTGCCGACTGGCACTTCTAAACGCGCATTCAGATAGGTAGGCAACTCATCGACCGTACTCACACCCGGTGCAAGTCCGGTCAGATCCGGATCTTGGGGTAGCCCGGAAGTGTGCGTTATCAGGTGGCGTAATGTAATCAGCTCATGCCCATTCCCCGCAAAGGCCGGTAGAATTGACGCAACCGGATCTTCGAGTGAGATTTGCCCAGCCTCGACTAAGCGCATAACGGCGAGAGCTGCCATTGGTTTGCCAATCGAAGCGAGATGGAACAGGCTCTCAGGCGTGACCGGTGCAGCATTGGTAGTTGGTGTTACTGTGCCACCATAAAAGCTACCAACCAACTTCCCATGTCTGACAACAACCGACGCCACTGCAGTAGCAATGCCAGTATCGAGCCAGCCTCTCAGGAGCCCAAATGCCCGCTGAAGGCGCTGCGAGTCGATACCAACCGACTCAGGTGATGCAAGGGGAAGCATAAACTACTCCTGTGGTATTCGCTCATTCGTTTTGAGCCAGCCTCACATATTGCCGCAGGAATGGGCTAGGCGAAACCGCCTGCCACCCAACTCCTCGACGATATAGGCTCTACAAAGCGATTGTACCACGGCCAGAGGTGTGCTTCGTCGCAGCCATCACAAGAATTCTCACACTTCGCTGATTGGCAGCGCAATTGTGGTGATTATTGCAATCCTATAGCGCCAAGAATCGTTGAAGAGAGCATTGAACTGCTCTCTTCAACAATCGTCATTTACATTCGGAAAGCCTGTTCCTCATCAATGACTACGCGACAGCCGGTGCCGGAACCACGCCAAGCTGCTGGAGCATTGTCAGAGTGTCCCACACGTGCCGTGGCTCGGTCTCCCTGGGCAGCGATTTCGTCGATCGTGATATGTAGGTCGGGGAAGGCGCCACGGAAGATCTGCACCAGTAGCTTGAACCCATCCAGGCCAGGCGGCATCCCTGGTGGTAACGAGTGATCGACTAGATTGGGATGAACAAACTCGGCGGCGGCAGTTGTCTGACCGGTGTTCCAGAGGTCGATGAAGCGGCGTAGCAGGGCTTTGTGCTGGTCGGTGGACATGGGATGGCTCCTTTCAACAGGTCTTACTATTGTTAGTTCCTGCTACCATCCTATCGCCCACGGCCCGCGTGTTCAATCCTGGAAAGCCCTCATTTTTGGCAGCCAGTACAGCCCAATATATGAGAGGAATCCCTCACGACATTCAGAGCAGCCCATGGCGCAGCGCAAAGGCTGTGGCCTCAGCACGACTACGCACACCGATCTTTATGTAGAGTTGCGTAATATGGCGCTCCACAGTTGCGACGCTAATCACGAGTGCCTGCGCGATCGCTTTGGTGGTTTCTCCTTGCGCAATTAGGCGCAGCGTCGCCAACTCACGCTCGGTCAAGCTATGAGCAGGTACGCCTTGTGCACCAGATCGCAGCTCAGACGCACTGGCTAGTTGCGCGGCCAGCATCGGCGCCTCCTGGGCATCAACAATAGTGCGAGCCTCGTGCAGCAGTGTTGCTGCTCGTTCGGTCTGCTGTATGTTCTGCAGGAATATGGCATACGTCACTTGCGTACGTGCTAGAAACAGGCGCATTTCTAGCTGGCGGTGCAGACGAATGGCATCTGCATAGTGTCGTTCGGCGGCCAAATGATCACCACAACAGGCTGCGAGTTCACCCAGATAGAGTGCGACGGCTCCCAGGCTAATCGGCACACCCACCATCACATTGCGCCCGCCAAAAGGCAGGAGGAGCTCATAGAGTAGTGCCGCTGTCGTACGGTCGTGGATAGCGACAGCCAGTTCGGCCAGGGTGGCAATCGCGCCGAGCCAGAGCTGATCCCATGGCAGCGTAGCACAGTGATCGGCACACAGCTTGGCAAGCAGGGACGCAGCAGCGTCTGCCTGCCCAGCCTGCAAGTAGGCCAGTGCAAGCCAGCAGCGAAAGATTGGCATGCCTGGATAGCGTTCTAGAATCTCGGTGAACAGCGGCACCATCTCGGGCAGGCGTCCCTGCTCGCGCCGCCGGGCAAACAGCTGTGCTGTATAGTAAATTTGCGATGCACTTGGCTGTACCTGACGGCCGAGCGTGTGAGCCTCCTCGGCGAGGCGCTCACCATTGGCCATATCGCCACGCATCAGGGCACGCTGGGCGCGGAACATCGCCACATACCATGTGTATAGTGGCTGTCGAAGATCGGCAGCGAGCTGAGCCGCCTCAGCAAGCAAACGGTCGGCTGCGTGAATATGGCCTAAATCCAACAGATCGGCCACACGCCAGGGTATGCTTTGCAGAAGCAACTCATGGTTACCGGTGCTATCGGCCAGGTGATTCAGTTCAATCGAGATCGCCATGCGCTGATCAAGGGTGTCGGGTGCCAGGAGCGTGTAGTGCCGCGCTTGTAGTGCAAGTGCAAGCGCCGCCGGGTCGCTCAGTCGGCGGGCGATCGCAACTGCCGCTGCGCTATCCGCATCACGCGCCTCGCCCAATCGTGAATAGCGATACTCCATTGCGCGTCGGCCAAGCAAACGCACACGTAACACGCTATCAGTATCATCAAGCGCGGCAAGTGCCTCGCTGAGGAATGCAACAACCTGCTCATCAACGATCCCTGGTGTAACCACCGTACCAGCAAACCCAAGCGCTGCCTGAGCCAGATGCGGCGCATCAACATTATGGCGCGCTCGTGTGACAGCCTGCATAAAGGCCATGCGCGCTTGTGTAGCTGCGCCGCTGTGGGCATACGCCTCGCCCAACGCCAGCAGCAGATCGCAGCGTTGAGAGGGATCATCGATCGTCAGCAAGCCGAGTAGTTGGAGCGCACGGGAATAGTGCAGCGCTGCATCCTCATACGCTAGAAGGCTACTACTCTGGACAGCGGTGCGCATGCTATAGTCGAGTGCCAATGCAGCATCGCCGCGTGGTGCGGCCTGGAAAAAGTGATACGATAGCTCGGCAAGCTGTTCAACCGATTCTACATTAGTGAAGGTTTGTAACGCCCGGCCAACCCTGTCGTGCAGCCTAAGTCGCTCTGCGAGCGGCAACGACTCATAAAGGGTTTCGCGGACCAAGGCATGCACAAAGCGATACCGACCGATCCCGCTAGGGGCCGGGACGAGTAACTGAGCATGGCTGGCCTCATCAAGCGCATCGAGGATCGAATCCTGCGCACCCAGGCTGAGATGGCGGAGCAACTGCAGCGAACATTCGCGCCCAATCACGGCTGCGGCCTGAAGCAGCGTACGACACGAGCTACTAAGATGCTGAAACCGCTGCAGAATCACCGCCCGCACACCAGGCGGGATCGTTATTAGTCGATCTGATCCATCAACTGGCTGCTCATCCCCCACCGGAGGAGTCAGTAGTCGTAGCACCTGTGTAACAAAGAATGGATTACCGGCAGTGGCTTCCATCATCGTGCTCAAGAGCGCTGCTGAAGGCGCGCTGCCAGTCGTGGCCGTAATCAGCCGAACAACTTGATCAGAGCTAAGTCCGCTGAGCGGCAACTGCCGAGTTGTATCAAGACGTGCCAGATCGGCAATGACTTCTGTCAGTGGGTGAAGATCGTCAATATCGCTCTCGCGGTATGTGCCGATAATCAGGAGGCGCGAGGCTGATAGCTCATGTGCAATATGGCGCAGGAGCAGCAGTGATGATATATCGGCCCAATGTAGGTCATCGAATACAAGCATCAGTGGCTGTGTACTCGAGACACGCACAAGCGCATTGGTCAGGCTGTCAAAGAGGCGAAAACGAGCCTGAGCACCATCGATGGGTGCGGCAGGTTCGATCTCGGGCAGGCGTTCCTGGATGTCTGGAACCAGTGTCACCAGGTCAGCAGCGCCAGATCGCAGCTCAGCACGCAATACTTCTGGGTCGCGTGTCTGCACATAGGTACGGAGGATTTGTATCCACGGCCAGTACGAAGGCGCGCCATCACCTTCGTGGCAGCGACCCCACATGACCAAGAAACCCTGGCGCTGTGCATTCGCGCTCAACTCTTCCGCTAGGCGGGTCTTGCCAATACCTGGCTCACCAGCTAATAGCGCAATGCTCCCGCGGCCATAGCGCGCAGATTCAAGGATGTCGTTAAGGGCTACAAGTTCGCTCTTGCGTCCTGCAAAGCGAATGAGCCCATCCTCAAGTGACAGATATACCACGATGATCTCGCTATAGGCGGTCACCCCTGTGGTGACACTGTGTCGATTTTATCAGAATATTCATTCGTGGAATGCCACTAGCAAATCGGCGACTTGACCCACGGTTGTGCTAATTGGGCGGGTGCTGCCAACCTCCCACGCCTGTATAAAGGCGCTGGAGCCAATGAGATCGTGTGCTGCTGTACGATAACGCTCATATTCCTGTCGCTCGGGCGGCCAGCGTGGCCCTGGCTCGGGTGCGTATAAGGCATCGACAGCGCCAAACAGTTCGGCCGCCTGGATCGGGTTTCCAGCTAGGATTGCAAGACCAGCACATCCGGTCAAACACTCGGCCACGCCGAGCGGCAGATCCGCGCGACGACTCAACAGTAGCGCTTCATGCAAACAGCTCGCCGCGGCACTGAGCTCACCACAGCTCAATTCGGCATAGGCGCGGTTATGCAGCATGGAAGACAGATCGCTGACAACGCCTGACTCGCGCAGAAGCGTGATCGCTCGACGGTAATGATCCACCGCTGCTGCGTCATCCTGTTGGAGCCGCGCGATATCCCCGAGGCTATTGTGTGCCAGCGCCATACCGTAGGGCTGGCCAAGTGCTGAAAAAACCGTAAGCGCCTCATCACCTGCCAGCCGGGCAATGTGATAGTCTCCCTGATAAATGACAAACATTCGTCTACTCATCAGGGCCAACCCCAGGCCCCAATAATCCGCCGCACCACCTGCGCGGAACAGCGTGATACTCTGTTCGATCAGCCGAACCCCTTCGGGCGGATCGCCACCCAGCGCGGTTATCATGGCAATGAAGATTAGGGCATGCGCCTCGGACGACCGACCGCCATTAGTGTGCGACAGTGCCAATGATCGTTCCAGGTGGGGCGTACCGCTAACAACATCGCCAGCGAATATCGCCAGGGCGCCAGCGGCATACCATCCGCGCGCATACGCAGCTGTCTCGCCAGGCGCTACATTCAGCGTCTGTTCGATCCAACTGCGCGCTTCTGCTCCATAGCCACATGCCCACCATGCCCACCAGAGCGCCACGCAGATATGGAGTGCGTCCTGGTAGAGCATCGGATCATCCGATTCCAGGCTGGTGGAGAGTGCAACGCGAATGTTTGGCTGCTCGGCGACAATGTATTCAAGCCAGCGTCGCTGTTCCATCCCCAATACCGCTGTCTCAATTCGCCCGGCGAGGGCGCGATAGTAGGCCACATACCGAAATGCGCGAGCCGTATCTGGCTGGTTCGTTGGCTGTTGTGCTAACGCAAAGGTGCGAATTGTTTCTAACATCACCAATCGCGTCTCGTGTGCCGGTTCGGATACACGCTGGAGCAGGCTGGCGTCGACCAGTTCGGCAAGAGCGCCAAGCCGCGCAGTCTCATTGCTTCCAGGTATGGCACCGACAGCCAGAGCTGCATCGAGGGTACAACTACTTGCGAAGATTGCAAGTGCGGTAAACAGCTGGCGAGCCGGTTCGCTAAGCAGCGCGTAGCTGGTGGCAATCACATCCCAGAGGGTTTCTTGGCCCGCCCAATGTTGTGGCCCGGATCGCAAAAGCCGCAACGGCCCTGCCGACCCCAATCGCTCGAACTGGTTGAGGAGATCGGCGATCGAGAGCAGCCGGAGCTGTGCTGCTGCCAATTCAATCGCAAGTGGCAAGCCGTCAAGGCGCCTGCACAGCGTCATTGCCAGCGCGGCAGTAGCGGGTGTCAACACAACATTGGGCGTATGAGCTGCGATCCGCGATATGAGCAGTGCTACAGCTGGCGACTCAGCGATTTCCGCCAAGGTTGGGGCAGACTCACTATCCAATAGATCGAGCGGACGGACTGTGTAGCTATACTCGCCAGCGAGATGCAACACTATTCGGCTTGTGCAGAGCAGCTTGAGACGTGGCGCGGCACGCAGCAGGTTGAGCAGCGGTGTGCAGGCAGACGCCAGTTGCTCCATGTTGTCTAGCACCAGGAGTAGCTGCTTTTCGCGCAAGAAGCTGGCTACTGATATGGTGAGCGAGCGTCCGCTTTGCTCACGGACACCCAACGCCTGGGCAATCGTTGTAAGTAAGAGATCGTAGGTATGAACCGACGCCAGTGAGATGAAATATACGCCATCACTAAAGTTGTTTTGAAGATCGGCAGCGATCTGGATTGCAAGGCGGGTCTTACCAACACCAGGCGGGCCGATCAAGGTTAGGAGGCGTGTATCAGAACGCTGTAGCAGGTCGATCGTGGTGCTGACATCCTGCGCGCGGCCAATCAGTGGGACGAGGGGTGTGGGGAAGCTGAGTACCTCTGGCTGATCGGTAGGAATTGTGGTTTGAAGCGAGGGCCTGTCATCGAATATGGCATGCGTAGATGAAGCAAGTATAGCGTTCCTTCGTGCAGCATCGACAAATGCCAGCCGTTCGGCTGCGGGTATCTCGAGGCACATTGCCAATCGCTCGGCAATCTGACGCGATGGGCGCAGACGCCCGCTCTCAATCTTGCGCAGCGTACTCTCGGCACAGCCGACACGCCGGGCCAGTTCTAGTTGGGTCAGATCAAGCGACTTACGAGATCGCTTGAGCCAGTGCTCAAAAGGTTCACTCATACGACGATCCACAAGGCAGATATATGGCGTCTACCTGCCGCTTTTTGTACCGCTTTCTCTGTCGGCGTACCGCTTGCCAACAGGATACGGATATGCTTTCATAAGAGCAGCTTGATATTGATAGATGCTACAAGCGTAAGGAGTTCACGTATGTCTCGATTTCTCTTCGCCACCCAACCAATTACTGGCCATGTATTGCCCGCGCTCACGCTGGTACGTGCCCTGGTTGAGCGCGGACACGAGGTTGCCTGGTATACCGGTGCACGCTTTCGCGAACGGATCGCGGCAACTGGCGCCCAGTTCGCACCATATCAGTCGGCATACGACTATGACGATCGCGATTATGATGCCGCCTTTCCCGGCCGTAGCAGCCTGAAAGGACTTGATCAGATCCGCTTCGATTTCATTAACCTCTTTATGAAGCAGATTGGACCACAACACCACGATCTTGCCAAATTGCAGGCCACGTTTTCGGCAGATGTTACAGTCGGCGACCCATCGATTGGGGCGACATTTACGCTGCATGAGCTTGGTGGGCCTCCAAATGCAGTATATAACATTACCTGTTTGGGAATCAAGGGGCGCGACGTCGCGCCATTTGGTCTTGGCCTATTGCCCAGTAACTCGCTGCTTGGCCGTATGCGGAATCGGGCACTTGGGGAACTGGCGTCGCGGGTGATCTTCAAGGCCGTCTCAGATGAGTTTGGCAGACAGCGGCACTCGCTTGGTCTAGCGCCACAGCGTTTCGATGGCGTTCTGTTATCGCAGTACCTCTTTCTTGAGCCAAGTGTGCCAGCGTTTGAATATCCACGTAGTGATCTCCCGCCGCAGGTGCATTATATTGGTGCGCTGTTGCCCGATGCACCAGAGGAGGTCAATCTACCAGTCTGGTGGGAAGAGGTTACGCAGAAGCAGCGCCCGGTCGTACTTGTGACTCAGGGTACTGTCGCAACCAACAGCGCAGAATTGATTCGACCAACACTACAGGGCCTGGCCGAAGAAGATGTACTTGTGATCGCTGCAGGTGTGACAGATCAGGCACAGTTTGGCGTAGAGCCTCTGCCAGCCAACGCCAGGGTTGCCGCCTATGTTCCATTCAAGCTGCTCATGCCACATGTCGATCTGTATATCACCAATGGTGGATTTGGTGGTGTCCAACACGCCCTTACCCATGCTGTTCCAATCATCGTTGCAGGGACGACCGAAGATAAACCTGAGGTCGCAAATCGAGTGACCTATAGTGGCGTGGGACTCAACCTGCATACAAATCAGCCAACACCCGAACAAGTTCGCACCGCCGTACGCCAAGTGCTCAAGGGCGAGCAGTATCGCCAGGCAACACAACGTATCGCGATCGATCTGGCCCAGCACGACGCAGCGCGTGATGGAGCTATGCTGCTTGAGCGATTGGCCATCAGCCGTCAGCCAGTGTATCGTTAGCCAATAACGGCTGCGCCTACAGCTGGCATGGTCGCGAGGTATGCCATTATCGACGCTTGATCATGGGCAATGGATGCTCTTCAATGACGCCATCGCTCGATGTGACAATCATTGAGCGAGCGTCAATACTTATTCTTACGCCCACAATTCCGCTGAACTGGATTGGTTCGGAGCCGAAGAAGTTCTGGTATGAATGTCCCTCGAACTGAGCAATCTTGTAACCACGCTTCTGATCATAGACGATCCACGCAAAGTCTTGTTCCATTTCCCCGTACCCGCCTGTGGCAATACCATTGACACGCGTCACTCGGTAGCGACCACGGCCCGCAGCCGCCCAGTCGATCTGCGCCCGGCTCAGGTCGGCGTTCTCAAACTCCGCGCCGCTGAGATCCGCGCCTTGAAAATCACACTCTTGCAACTGTGCATTAGTGAAATCAACATGGCGCAGCGAGGCCGATCGGAACGATGAACCTGCAAAATATCCCTCACGAAGCAGGCCACCATCAAGCTTTGCACTGGACAGATCTTGCGCCCGGCACACGACGAGACGCATATTCGCGCATGGCAGATCAAGGCCGCGTAGAACAAGCCCGGTGAGATCGGCCTGTTGCAAGAATGCCGGGTTGGGCAGTTCACTTTGGTAGCGATACCAGGGCGATTCTTCGATGAGCTCCCAGCTCTGATTGGCCCCGGCAAGCACAAGGAATGCTCTTTGGCGCTTAACCAGCGCCTCTAGCTTTCGCTGGGTTAGTTTGGCCTTCATATGCCCAATCGATCTTCAAAATTCCCAGGCTGGCGCTGCTTGGTCAAGCAACACCAATGGGCTCATCCTAGCGTAAAGGCACAGCATTGGTCAAGCTCTAAAAGGATATTCAGATTATCTTGGGAGTAGCCCAAGCGCACGTGCATGTAACATTTATTGACAATCTAAAGCAATGTACCATAGAATCCTGGTGGGATGGAGCGGGCCAATGCCCTACAAGAGTGAGATATTGAGGATGAACATTCCAAAGCAGGCGCCGCCCATACTAACTGGCGCACTCCCTGGCTACCCGAAGACTGAGCGGCAGGCGGCATTTATGGCACTCGCCGATCAATTGGCCGAGCGTGCCGCCGAACGTGCCACCGCCCACGACCAAGACAATAGCTTCCCATTCGATACATTTCAAGACCTACACGAGTCTGGCTATTTGGCGCTCACCGTGCCTGAGGAGTTTGGCGGCCAGGGTGCTAACCCGCTGGAGTTGGCCTTGGCGCAGGAGCGCCTCGCACGTGGCGATGGTGCAGTTGCGCTATCTGCCACTATGCATCTGATCCATGTAGGTATGCTGGCGCAATCGCGTATCTGGCCGCCTGCACTATTCGAACGACTCTGCCGAGAGATCGTGACCGAAGGGGCGCTGATCAATGCCGCTGCCAGCGAGCCAGATCTGGGTAGCCCTAGCCGTGGTGGGATGCCAAGTACGACAGCAACCCGAACTGCGACTGGCTGGCAACTAAATGGACGCAAGAGCTGGACAAGCCTTGCCCCGGCGTTGCGCTACTTCAATGTGATGGCAGCGGCCCATGAGGATGGCCAGCCACCGCGTCGCGTGAACTTCCTCGTGGCAGCTGGCACGCCAGGCCTTCGTATCGAGGAGACATGGGACAACCTCGGGATGCGTGCGACCGCCAGCCACGACATTATTCTTGAAGAAGCTCATGTGCCGCACGAGGCACTTCTGCCCGGCGAAGGTGAGCGGAGTGCGGCGGTTGACCCACGTGGCTGGGCGATTGTGACGGCTGCGGTCTACACTGGTGTCGCGACGGCAGCACGCGATTTCGCGGTCGATTATGCGCGCACACGCCGCCCCAATGGCATGTCTGGCCCGATCGCTGAGCTACAAACGGTGCAACACCGTATCGCTGAGATTGAATTGCTGCTGCTCCAAACCCGTTCGGTGCTGTATGGAACAGCGGAGGCATGGCAGGAACATCCAGAGTATCACGACACAATCGCCTGGCAACTAGCAGCGGTAAAATACCTAGCTACGAATAATGCCATCCGAGTCACGGATCTGGCGCTGCGCGTAGTGGGATCGGCCGGGCTGGCGCGTAGGCTACCACTTGAACGCTACTTCCGTGATGTTCGCGCTGGCCTAGGCCACCCGCCGATGGACGATGCCGCGCTTACGCTGATCGGCAAAACCGCATTGGGTATATAATCTGCCTGATCATGCGCTTGAGTCAGTCTATCCGTGCATGTTGCGTCTCGTACTATTGATTGATAAGGAGTATTTGACAATGTCCACGTCCGCCCATCAGCCGCCATCCGATCAACATCCACATGACCACGACCATGATCATGAGCATGGCGACGACCACTCACACGATCATGATCATGGCCATAGCCATGGGACTGGACTCTGGGGCGTAATCAATACGGTATTTCATTTGCATGGGCATAGCGAGCAACAACAACTGTTGGCTATCGATCCTGCCGTTGCTACCGATGAGGGCATCCGTACTATCTGGTTGGCCTTAGCCGCACTTAGTCTGACGACACTTATTCAGATCGTGATTGTCGTGATGAGCAATAGCGTTGCGCTGCTGGCTGATACTGTCCATAACCTTGGGGACGCGCTCAACTCAATCCCACTACTGATCGCATTCTACTTGGCCAGACGCGTCGCGACACGCCGCTATACGTATGGCTTTGGCAAGGCTGAAGATGTTGCTGGGATTTTCATTGTGCTCTCGATTGCCTTTAGTGCTGGCTATACGTTCTGGGAATCATTTCAGAAGCTGATCAATCCAACACCACTCAACAACCTGGGATGGGTTGCGGTTGCTGCGGTGATTGGTTTTCTGGGGAACGAGGCCGTGGCCATCTTGCAGATCCGTGTCGGACGTAAGATCGGCTCGGATGCAATGGTGGCGGATGGTTTGCATGCGCGCACCGATGGGTTAACCTCACTCGCGGTGCTGATCGCAGTGATTGGTTCGTGGCTGGGCTACCCAATCGTCGATCCAATCATTGGTATCCTGATCGGGATCGCGATCCTGTTTATTACCCGCGACGCAATCACAACCATGTGGTACCGTCTAATGGATGCAATCGATCCAGCACTGGTTGATCGGATCGAGCAGGTTGCAACGAACATTGTTGGTGTCCAGCATGTCCACGATGTGCGTGTACGCTGGCTTGGTCATCAGCTACAGGCCGAACTACACATTGTCGTTGATGAGGATCTATCGACACGCGAGAGCCATAGCGTTGCTGAGGCGGTGCGCCACGCGCTATTCCATGATCAACCGCGCCTCACGATGATTAGTGCGCATGTCGATCCATGTGGGCATAGTGGTACCGATCCGCATAGTACGAATGAACACCACGGCCAACCCCGCACTCCGGGGCAATTGATCGTCCAGTCGCATATGGCTGATTAGGCTGCACAGAACTATAACCTGTTCACACTTGATATTCTAGTGTATCACAAATTGTGCGAGCTTATGTGCGAGCAAGTGAGACTCAGCCTTTTGCGGCCAACGAAGTATGGGCGAACCTTGTGTTCGCCCGACCGCAGCAACCACATACCTAACAATCAACACGCAGCGTAAACCGGAACACCGCATCCTCGCCATACCACTGCGGGAAGTTCGTTCCCCAGATTGTATTGTGAAGGTTGGCATGCATGCCGCCCCGCACACTGGCACGCCCGCGCCCAAAGCGCAGCAGGCCAAGCGCACCCGGCGAGATCAGCGCTGCGTCGAGCGTTTCGAGCTCAAATGCTCCGTCAGCATCTCGATAGCTGACACCACGATCGACAGCGTGCAAATGCTGGCTGCCATAGCGCACAACATCAAGCGGATCAATCTGTTCGCCCAGTTTACTCAGGTGCCAGGAGCCATTCGGGTGTACCCGTGGCGCGAAACTCAGCCAAGTCGCCTCAGGCAGGCGTGTGGCTGGCTTGTCGAACCACTGTAGGCGCACATCCACCTGTACCGCATCATCTGGCAGCATATATTCAAGCGTGAAGGCCTGCGCGCAACCATACTCAAGGTGCGCTTGAGCAGGGGCATTGAGCTCTACCAGTAGGTGCATGCCGTCGGAATCGCGGCGCTGCCATGCTGCGCGTAATTGAGGCTGCCAGAACGCCGATTGCGCTGCAGTATGCTCTAATCCAGGCTTGCCAAAGTCGCTCGTCGCCCACCACATCACCTCCGGATGGCCATAATGTGTATTGTAGGCACGCTGGAAGTGCTCGAACTCAACTGGGCCAAAGGTCTGATAGCGCAACAACGCTAATGGATGGCGCGGCGCGGCCCAATTGCGTCCGCTGGTGTGCTGCCGCAGACGCGTGAGCGCACCAGTCATCGGGTCGAGCCGCAGATCAAAATGCTTCGACACGATCAGCGCTCCTGGATTAGCGCGGCGTGTCCAAGCACTTGTATTTGGGCGGCGCGGTTGTAGCTCCGCCAATGCTACGTTGGCCTCAGCGCGATGTGTTGCATCAAGTGTCTCCAATGCTGCATGTACATAGCCGCGCTGCTCTTCCCATGAGCGTACCACCTTACGAAAGCGTGGCGTGTCACACTGTGCCTATACTTCGGCGGCGCTAAAGTGAACATGGTCGTCGAGATGCGTTTTGATATCCATACCCCAGGTGTGTTCGGGTATCAGGAGCAACTGGCGTGAGAGTGCCGTAGCGTCCCAGCCACCCTGAGCCCATATAGTACGCAGTCGTAGCAATGTGCGATACTGCGCCACTTTAAGCGGGTCGGTACCGACACCATGAATCCAGGTATCGCCGATCTCAGCTGTCACTACCGGCAGTTGTTCAGCATATGGCAATAGCGCTCGTGCATAGGCATCAAGTGTCGAGGCCTCGAACGTTGCACCAGGGTAGCGCTGTGACAGCCTGAGGTACTGGGCGATTACCTCCTGAAACGCAGGTGGCCCTAGATTATCGCCACTATGCGCAAAGACAAGCCGCTGATCAAGATTGGCTACGGCACCCTCGCCACCATAGCTGCCATGATACATCACCACGATCTCAGAGCCATCGGTATGGCGCCACACAAACACAGGTGGCACATCCGGCGGGTGTGAGGCCTCATTCACACCCAAGTGCAGAAAGCGCACACCCGCCGCAGCCAGATGTGGCAGCATTGCGCGTGTATGGCCGGGCACATCGGTCATCTTTGCCGCGATTGTATTGCGGCCAAAGCGCCGATCAAGCTCCTTCGAAAGGCTCAACCCAAAGCGAAACAATCCGGCATCCATTAACTCAGTATGGGTAGTGAATGGCAGCGCATGCCAGGCAATATCGCCACGCATAATCGCCTGTTCCAGGCGGGTACGCTCAGGCTGGCTGGCCTGCTCTAAGTACTCATAGATCAACCATGCACCAGTCGTCCATACAAAACGCTCGGAATAGCCCTCATCGCGTAACCGATCAGCCAGTGCGATTGCACTTGGGATAAAGTGGCTCATATAGCGGGCAGTCACCGCTTGTGCGAAATCGGTGAAGCCAATGTCGAGGTGCGTCTTAAAAATCAGGTGAATATGCACTGTAGCCCCTCTTTTGCTCTGGTCAATGCCGCAGTGAATGAGCGTCCAGCCACCGATTTAGCTACTGACAATCGGCATTGTTTGTGGGCGCGCAAGCAGCATGATATCATAGCCTACGCGCAGACCTATAGTTTGATGCGCAGGTACGACTCATCCAACATGCCCGTTTGTATCGCATAGATTACACAGATACCAGCAGGGAGGCATTATGAGTATGACAAATCACAACGACCACATTCAGGATGGCCTGGCCAACATCGCCAACCCGGCACCAACGACACCTTCGGCTTGGCAGGCTGCGACTCCATTTGAGATGTGCGCGCCACTCATCAATCCGACTGAGGAAGATCTCAGCTTTGCATTTGCGGCCAATCTGTTCGATCTATTCCGGGCCATGCACCATTTGCCTGGCGCAGAACTTGAAGAAACACCTCAACTCGCTCGCCACTACGCAGGGCCATTCAACCCAATGTTTAAGGGTATCTGGCAGGCTCGCCTGCACGCTCATGATGCAGATGCGGCGATTGTTGAGAGCATTGAATGGTTCAAACAGCGTCAAGCGCCGTTTGCGTTCTGGTGGCTCGATCCGCGTACAACACCAACTAATCTCGCAGAGCGGCTACAAGCCCACGGGTTTGCTGCATGGGAAGAACATGCACCTGGGATGGCCGCCGACTTGAGTAGCTTGAACTATGAACTGCTAACGCACACCCCAGTTGGATATGTTCAGGAGCGTGTCACTGATGAGCGCGGCCTGCACGATTTCAAACAAGCATTCATCAGTGGCTTTGGTGTTCCTGAATGGGCCGCACAAGCTTGGGTTGATGCTACACTGGCCTTCGGAATTGAACATGCACCCTGGCGTTGCTATGTTGGGCGTTTGCATGGCGAACCAGTCGCGAGTAATATGCTTTTTAACGGTGCTGGCGTCGCCTCGGTGTTTGGTGTCTCAACAACACCAGCAGCACGCGGCCAGGGTATTGGGGCTGCGATTACATTGATCGCCTACAAAGAAGCACTACAACTCGGATATCACCACGGCGTACTATTCGGCACCGATTCAGGCGTGCCAGTCTATCGGCGAATTGGATTCCACCATGTGGGTGCCACCATCAGCCGCTATCTATGGCGAGCATAACCTACAACGTATCAGGCTTTCTTACGTGGCCGGGAATGTCCCTGCTGCAAATAGTCGATCGGTTTAGGCACAAACAGCGGGGTGGTCTGTAGCAATGGATGGCTGGCCCAGAACGCTTCGCTGCCCTCTTCAGCCTCAAAAGTGCCCTGCTCTGGCTTTTCCGCACGATGTACCAGTGCTAACATTGGCCGGTGGATCTTTGTACGATTAGGCATTCCACCATGCCAGAGCCGCAGATCGCGTAGAACCAGATCGCCACGCTTGGCAAAAACCCGCTCGGCTGGCCGTTTGGCCTGCCACTCAGCGATCATCTCCTCAGTGGGAAACCGATTGCCACTATGCAGCCGCAGATCGTGATGCGTGCCTGGCCAGTAGATTGTTGCGCCATTTTCTTCGCTCATATCAACCAACGGAACATTAACAACCAGCAGCGTACATGGCTGGTAGGGGCCAGCCTCTGGTGGAACCGTATCGGCATGTACCTGTTGGGTTTGCGAGCCAACAAAGGCAGTGTTGGCCCCATAGCTCGTCAGGGTCGCCCCGCTTCCCAAAATAGCTCGGCTGATTGTGATCGCAGGCTCATTGAATACAATCTCAGGAAACAGAAAGGGATGAAAGGGCGGTGGCCGAATCCCCTGAAAGTTATTGTCGATATCGTGTTCTGATTCATAGTGCGCGAGATCTTCCAACATACGCGTCGCGAGTGCATCGGCCGGCGCAACATCAAGTGCTTTCCGCAGGGCCACCACGCCATCTTCCTCCATGGCTTGTACGGCAATAGTGATTTTATCCGCAGCCAGCTGCCCCGTTCGTCGCTCTTCAAGCGTAATGTCAATGCTAATCATTGGTCACCACTCTCTTTGTCTTACTTGCTTCGCTCAATGCACATGCTGCGCTTATGTATATTCAGGTTGAACCACCCACACCCGTTATTGTACAATAGAAGATAGCATATGTTGCCAGTTGGTGAATATTGTCGTCTCGCTAGACGTACAAACCTTGTCCAAAGAAAAAACAAGTTCTTCACGTCCTCGCGTCTTTGCGCCCTTACGTTTTCGTGTCTTTGCATCTTCGCGTCTGTGATTAGGGCTTTTAGGTCAGCACTGGCTCATCCCACACAGGCGCACCTGGCGTAAGAATCCGGCGCTGTCGCTCAGTAATGAT
>JANLSE010000564.1:0-8719 GCA_031362265.1 Roseiflexaceae bacterium | reverse complement strand
GTCGTTCCAGTACGAACAGCATCTGCGCCAGGTAGAATATCAGCAGCAACAGCGCCTTATCGCTGCACAACGCGCCGGTGCCAGCCCGGATGAACCGGTAAAAGCCGCGAAACCAACCCGTAATGAATCGCCAAAGATTGGTCGTAACGACCCATGCCCGTGTGGGAGCGGTAAAAAGTTCAAGCACTGCCACGAGGGGCGTGAGGCCGATCTCAAACTGCAGCAATTCGTTCAAGCTACCGAACAAGCGACTACCAAACCAAGCACCGCACAACAGCTTGCCACCAAACAACCAGGCAGCCCACAGCGCGGGAGATCGGTACCGGGGAGCAAAAAGTAGCGCAAGAACGCAAGAACGCAGAAGTGTAGTTGTTCGTTATGCGCTATGCGCTATGCGCTAAGCACAGGCGCTTAATTCTAGATATCAGGTTCTATATGCGGAGTACCTATGTATAAGGTTGTGTTATTACGCCATGGTGAAAGTACATGGAATCAGGAAAATCGCTTCACCGGTTGGACAGACGTTGATCTGTCGGAGAAGGGCCTTGCCGAGGCACGCCGCGCTGGGCAGGTGCTGAAACAAGAGGGATATACCTTTGATGTAGCCTATACCTCACTGCTCAAACGCGCAATTCGCACCCTCTGGATCACCCAGGATGAGCTTGATCTGCTCTGGATCCCGGTTCATAAGACATGGCGCCTCAATGAGCGCCATTATGGTGCGCTCCAGGGCCTCAATAAAGCCGAAACCGCCACACAGTATGGCGATCAACAGGTATTGATCTGGCGGCGAAGTTATAACATCCCACCACCAGCCCTATCTGCCGAGGATGAGCGCTACCCTGGGCATGATCCGCGCTATGCCGATCTAAGCAGCGTAGAACTCCCACTCACCGAATGCTTGGAGGATACGGTTGCACGCTTTCTGCCATATTGGCATGAAACGATTGCACCCGCCATCCAGCAGGGTCAACGTGTCATTATCGCGGCCCATGGCAACAGCTTACGGGCACTCGTTAAGTATCTCGACCATGTCTCCGAAGAGGCGATTGTTGAGCTCAATATTCCAACCGGTGTACCACTCGTGTACGAACTCAACCCCGATCTAAGCCCCATCCGTAGCTACTACCTGGGCGATGCGGAGGAGATCCGCAAGGCTGCTGAAGCAGTCGCAAAACAGGGTAAGGCCAAATAAGCCAGACAAGCCCTATACACATACGGAGATCACACAGGCGCAGGGATATTTGTTTCTGCGCCTGTGTGGTCATGACAATCAGGAATGCCAGTCAGTTACCGGCTGTCACTGCGCATCGGAGCAGTGCGCTCAGGGCATGTCAGTCGCTTCATCCATAGCGCTAATACACGAGTGGCGGTGAGCGAAAACGACAGCACTTGTGACGGTCGGAATGGGGGCGGCTATCATGGCTGGAATCTTATCTGCCTTGGCACCGCAGTCGCACGACGCAGGCGCTGTCTGCGGCGTCACGTGTGGCGCTGCGCTCTGGGAGGTGCCACAACTTACTAGAATGACCAGGCACAGCATGAGCATGTAGATTTTGTGCGGCATCTCGGTTGCTCCTTGCATATACCGCTCATTTAAACGATCCATCGCCATATCAGGACACGCCGGGCTGATTAATATGCCAGCCCGCCGTGTTCTTGAGCGTATAACCTACGTACCGAACTGTGGAAGATAGGCAGCATGCACTGTGAGCAGATCGTCTAGTATCTGAGTTGCGGCCTGATAACTGTTGATCGTCGGATCAAGCAGGAGCGCCTGAAGCGCCGCCTGCCGATCGCCATGGATAGTGGCCTCGACAGCGCGATCTTGGATGGCAATCTGTTGGCTCAGGAGTGCCGTGATTGCGGGCGGCAATGCAGGAACCTGTAGGCCATAGATGCCAGCAGCACCTACCACGCCTGGCACCTCGACGATCGCCCACTCCGGGAGGCAGGGGATACTGCCGTGATTGGGGATGTTGAGCGCAACCTCGTACTGATTCTTGCCGTGCATGACTGCGCCAACAATCGGGATAGCGCGCTCGCCTGAAGGGTGCGCCAGCCGCTCACTCACCGACCGATCACCATTGGCGGCCTCAGCAATCAGCGTGCGGAGCTCAGCGGCGCGCTGTGCCGCTGCTTCAAAGTCGTAGCCGGTCAATGGGCTCGTCTCCCAGGCGAACGAAAGGTATTCGCCCATGTGTCCATCGCCTAGCGAGGGGAACAGGCCAAAGGCTTCGGTAAGCTGACGCGCGAGTGGTCGGTAGTTGGGTGGCATCGTTGGCAGCCGCCGCAGGAACTCCGGGTATAGATCTGCGCCAGTCTCGGCATCGCGTAGCTCATACACGAAGGTCATATGGTTGAGCCCAGCGGCCTTGATATCGATCCGGCGGTTCAACACCTCACGAATGGTTGCCTCATCCTCGCTGCCGGTGATATAGCCAAGTACCTGGCCAGCGGCGAGGTAGGCATTGCCAATACCGTGGCACAACCCGACGACGCGCAGCTTTGTGGCACGGCTGAGCGCTAGGCACACCCGTGTCAGCGGGTTGGTGAAGTTGAGTACCAACGCCTGCGGAGCCACCTCTTCAATAACCTTGGCAACCTCGAGCACGAGATGCGCGCTGCGCAGCGTGTGCCCCAGCCCGCCCGGCCCGCCGTTCTCACCCAGCACATGCTTAACGCCATATTTCCGGGGAATCTCCCAATCCTTCTTCCAGGTCGCCAGACGGTCGCGAGCGACGGAGATGATAACGAAATCTGCGCCAGCGACAGCATCGCGCAGATCGGTGGCTGCCCTGAAACTCAGCTGCGCCCCGGTCTCGCGCACGAGCCGCTCGGCCAAACGTAGCATCCGGTCAAGGCTTTCGACATTGACATCATTGAGCGTGATTGTGCTGCCCTGCAGCAGATCTGCATAATAGAAGATATCGACCAGCGTACTGAAACCGAAACTAGCGCTGCCAGCGCCGACCAGGGTGATGTTCTTCATCGAATCCACCTTTCACTCAGGTAATCACTATCCGTGGGACGCATCTGCCCGAGACACATAGTAGATCGGGTTTGTTACGGCCCAGAGGCGACTCTGGGCATCGCGCAACTCAACGTTGCACCAGCTTGCCTGGCCGGGTGCGATCGCCCAAGACTGTTCGCCGGATGTGCCGATCTGAACTTCATCGTATGGTTGGCCGTCCATATTAAGCCGCAGTAGCATCCCTTCGTGTGCATCCGCCCATTGAACATGGAGTGTCGTTGCCTGATCTGGAAGACTATCGCCGGTCATGACCGTCCGCCCTGCTGCGCTACGCCCAGTCAGAACCAACTGCGGCCCGACACTAAGATAGGTTCGGCCCTGGCGAACGGCTTGCAAGATTGCCGCCTCAGTGAGATCCTCTGCATACACCACGTTAACCGCTCCCAGTGGGTATTCGTCGGTCGGGGTTCCATGCATATCCGATCCGGATGTTGCTACTAATCGATGCCCCTGATTGAGCCACTCATAGTAGAGATCGAGCGCTAACTGGTTATGCAGGCCCCATGCACCATTCCATATCTCAACCGCTGGGGAGTTGCCCGGACGCATATCTTCAAATTCCCAGTGGCACCCAGAACACTCAGGATCGCCCGGGGCCATTGGGTGTGCTGTCACAAAGAGTGCGCCGCTGTCAATCACTCGTTGGGCAAGCTGCACCATCGTCAGCTTTTCTGGCGTATCAAGACGCCATTCAAACCATTGGCGCACGCCCAGTACGAGCGCATGGCCATAGTAGGTAGTGAGCTCCAGCCCACCCATGGTAAGAAGACCATCGTCGGCAAGGCTCTCGTGTTGTGGCAGCCCTGAAACGGTGTTGTGGTCGGTCAGTGTGACAAAATCCCAGCCCTGGCCGCGCGCATACTGCACCAGATCGGGCACATCCCAAGCACCATCAGAGTGCAGAGTGTGCGCATGCAAATCGCCGCGATACCAACCCGGCCCGCGCGAGCGGATCTGTGGCCGATTATAGATCTGCACCGGTTCAGCAATCGGATCGGAGGAGAGCTCCACCTCGATTGTATAGGTGATTGCGTCGGGCGGTAGCAGGCGATAGGTGTCAACGAACGCAATCCATGTGCCGGGTCGCACAGGGCCAGCATCAAAACCAGGAGTTGGCCGCGCTGCGTTGATCGTGATGCCATAATCGCGGAAGAGGTAGTACACCCCACGTGGCCCGGCTGGGTCGAACAGCGACAGGCTCATCTGGTTATGGTATTGCTGACCAGCACTGTGGCGTGGGGTGTAGTTGAACTCTATATGAATCTGAGTTGTTCCAGCAGGAACCTCAAAAGCATGTGGGATGTGCTGGTGCACGTCGGCTGTGGTAATGGTGCGCTTAAAGATGATATTCATAGATCCTCCGTAGACCACAGTGCACCGCCCGGGCCAAGTCCAATCAGCCGCGGTGGTGTGCTATTCAGAAATGCCAGATCAAGCAATCCGCCCTCTGGGGCTGGGAGGCTTTGGCGCTCCCATGTTATCGCATCCAGCGTCGTGAAGCAGTGCTGCTCAGTCACGACGCTGATCCGCGCTGACTCGCGTATCCGCAGCAGCCGCAGAATTGGTGTACCATCGAGATCTTGTCCGATCCAGTTGTCGTCCTCAAGCCGCCAGATCTGTGTGCCTACCGCAATCAGATTTGGGGCGCTATCGGCCGCTGCCAGCAAGAATTGAGCTCCCGACCAGGCCGCGGCGGCGGTGCACCACAGCGACCAGTGCTGGCTGGCAGCCTCCATGCGCCAGATATGCACATGCCCGGCTGAGCGATCGAGTGTAGCAACAACTGGCGCACGCTGATAGACACACAGCGCAATAGGTTCTTCGCCCACTGCAAGCATTTCTGGAACGCACCAGGCCGCCCCATTTGCACCGATGCGCCATACCGAGCCGTGGCTAGTCGCAATCCAGACCTGGCCAGCTTCACAGGTATCACCAACCATCGCGACTATTCGCCCTGTGGTGATTGATGCGACGATTTCCCAGCGTTCCCCCTCAAGCAAAGCCGCAATATCAGCACCGACTGCCGCAAACAATACATCACCGACGGCAGCGATGAGATCAATTGGCTGTTGAAGCTCTAGGTCGACGATTCGTTCCCATGTCTCTTCAGTAGCCCGCCAGATCCCGCCAGTTGCGCCATATGCCAATAATGTATCACCCATCTCCACAAGGCGTGTGAGATCGCGTGCTGCCAACGCCAAGTTGTTGCGCCATGTCGCACCGGCATCCTCAGAATGTACGAGCCCTCGCTCTGCAAGCCCGGCGTAGAGGCGATCCCCAGACTGTATAAGGGTAAGCAGCGGCTCGCCGAGCGCTACCGACTCCCACGTCTGCCCATGATCGGCTGAACGCAGGATCCGGCCATCGCCCATGCCAGCCACCAGCCAGCCGCCCGACGCGAGCCAGCATAATCCGTTGATTGGGGTTGCATCGCCAAGCGTCGAAATGAGGATCCAGGTTTCGCCCTGATCGCACGACTGAAAAAGCCGACCATCTTCCGCGCCAGCCAGAAGTGTCGCATCGCTACCGAAGTCTGGGCTGATTGCCAGCGCCTGAATCGCCACATCCTCAAGACCACGGTTCGCACGCTTCCAAGCTCGCCCACCATTCGGCGAACGGTAGACCCCGTCGGCAGTTGCAGCAAACACGACTTCGCCCACAGCCCAGCTTGGTGCAGTAGCCAGCGCCAAGCTAGTGTAGTCACGTAGGCCAACATTGACAAGCGACCAACGGCGTCCGCCATCGGCTGAGCGCAGGATGCCTGCATCAGCGCTGCCAGCCAACAATGTGAGGTTTGCTGCATCTCCTGGCGACGCGGCAAAGCATGTGATTGGGCTGGTAATATCATCAGCCCACGCGGCGTACCAGTGCTGCCCACGATTGGGGCTGTACAGTATTCCACCAGTTGCCGCAGCCACCGCGACACACCCGACAGTCTCAACCAGGGCGCCAGCGCGCAACTGCCGTCTCTCGCTATGTACCGACAACCAGTCTTCATTGGCGGAGCGCCACACCCCAGATTCAGTCAGCAGCCATTGTTCACCAGCGACGCCAGGGCTGATACCAATCACCATGCCACCGGGTGCGACGACGCCAAACTTGCACCAGACTCGCTCCATGTCGATAGCCCCTTTTAGAAAGGATAAAGATTAGGGCTCCGTACTCAGCTCAGGCGCGCGCTTGAGCACCAAGGTATCGGTCGTCAGTACCATTGCGGCAGCACTTGCTGCAGTGCTGATTGCGACCGCCAGCACGCCAGCGCTATCATAGATACCAGCATCGGCCATGGATACCACTTGTTCGGCGACGACATCATAGCCATAACCTGGCCCCGCGCGGCGCACCCTGGCCAGCACCGCCTCAGGATCTTGCTCGGCATTGCGGACAATGCGTTGGAGTGGCACTGCAAGTGCGTCGGCAACCGCACGGGCGCCGTAGAGTGCATCGCCCTGCAGATCGGTGCCCTTAGCAGCTTCGGCGCAGGCAAGCAATGCTACCCCACCGCCCAGCACGATCCCATCGCGCAACGCACCAGCAATAGCACCCATGCCTTGTTCAGCGCGCTGGCGTAACAAGGCTGTCTCGGCTGCGGTTGCGGCACCGATCTTGAGGGTAGCGACGCCGCCAGAGAGGCGGCCAATCCGCTGGCGGAGCTCAGCAAGCTCAGCCGCATCACCAGCATACTCAAGCGCCACTCGTGAGCGCAGCACCGCGATATGATTACGCAGCGTATCAGCATCGCGCCGATTCATGATGGTAAGTGAGCTTGTGCTGGCCTTTACGCGCTCGGCATTGCCAAGGTCGGCGGCCACGATTGAGCGGAGCGACTCGCCAAGTGCGGGATCAAGCACGCGCGCTCCCGTCAGTGCCGCAATGTCAGCGAAGTCGGCACGGTTCAAATCACCTGACCTGCGCATTGTCACAGCTACCACCCGCAGACGCTCGCGCTGATGATTCATCACGAGTGCGGCGAGTGCATCGCCAGCAATACGATTTGCCACGAGGAGAATCTGAGTGCGCTGCTGTGAATCCAGAATCTCGAGCAAGGGCCGAATTTCGTGCAGATGTTCGAGATCACCAGCATACAATGCCACACAGGCATTTGAGAGCACCGCAACACGCTCTACCTGGCTAGTCAGGAGAAATGGCGAGGCCAGGAAGGCCAGCCACTGGCCGCCATGGTGATACTCGCGTTCAAGGTAGGGTGCCACCAACTCTTCAATTGTGATGCTTGCATCTTGGCCGAGGATATCATAGATCTCGCCAAGCATGCTACTAATCTGGTGCTCGCCAGTTGCGGTATAGGCCACTGCAGTAAGATCACAGGCACCGACAACCGGACGCGCCATGCTGTGCAGCGCTGCGATAGCAGAGGCCGCCGCCGCCTGGATCCCAGTGCGTAAGGCTGTCACATGCATGCCTGCCTCGGCGTAGCGGTGGGCTCGCTGTAGAATGGCATGCGCAAGCACCAGAGCGGTCGCGCCACCATCGCCGGCCAACTGATGCTGCCGCCAAACAAGGTTGCGCGCCATCATAGCGCCAACATTCGCCCGTCGGTCGGGCAAGGCCAGGATACGCCTAGCAATCGTGGCCGAGTCGCTCAACGCCTCAGGGGCTGCACGTCCAAGCGATGAGAGGATTGTACCTTGGGAAGGGCCAAGAGTCGCTGCGATGACGCGGGTGACAGTGGTAAATCCATGCAGGAGGTGTGTACGTGCCTCAGCGCCGGAGACGACCGCAGGGGTTGGCATAAAGGACTCGCTATCGGTCTAATACTATCGCGTGATTAATCGTACCGCTCTGTGGACCGTGCGAAGCCGCAGCCCACAGAGCGAGACATCCTCAGTAGGTAACTATGTGCTGCCCTTGGCCTCAATCTCGTTGATCTGCTTGGCTGCATCGATCCAGGCCGCCTTCACATCAACATCTGGGCCTTTGCGGAAGGTTATGTCGCGTGTGTCGCTAATCACCTTCTGGGCATCGGCGTGGAACTGGAACAGCTGCAAGGTCGTGGCGAAGTCAGTGGCCTGACCAAAGGCCTTGAGGCTCTTGTCGGCCAGGACAGGAACCGCCGCCTTGACCTTCTTCTCCCATGAGTCGAACAATGAGAGTCGCGAAGGCCGTAGGAAGCCAGTCGTGATCATAATGTCATTCCACTCATCGCTCTGGAGGAACTTCAGGAACTCCCAAGCCTCGTTGGGGTTCTTGCTGCCCTTCCAGATCGCCCAGCCGTCGGTCGTCGCGAGTGTGTTGCGCGTAACTGGCCCTTTCGGCATGGGGGCAACATCCCACTTGACCTTGTCGGCCAGGGTCTGCACCATGCCAGAGAGATACCAGTCGCCGCTCTCGAACATCGCGATCCGGCCACTGTTGATCAGCGCATCGCTGCTTTGCTTCTCTAGTGCGCCGAAATTGATCACCGACTGATCCTTCCAGATGCGGTCGTATTGCCATTGGAGCGCACCCAGCGCAGCATCATTATCGAAGGCCGCCTTGACATCGCTGGTCGGGTCGACCCAGTTGCCGCCATTGCCAACAATCTTTGACTGGACGCGATCCATGTTATCACCTATCTGCCCACCCCACTGGCGCTTGCTTGGGTCGCTCAGCTTCTTGAGGGCCTGTTCATAGCTGCCGCTGCCATCAAGCGACCAAGTCCAGCTATCGTCTGGGTAGGCTACGCCA
>JANLSE010000553.1:0-4784 GCA_031362265.1 Roseiflexaceae bacterium | reverse complement strand
GCCTTTTGGTCGTCTCTTCTACTAGTACACAATATGCTGCAAGTTGCATCAAATCCGATTCATATGGTTGCGGCGATCGTCTACCAGGCTTCACTTCAACAGGGATTGTCGCACCACGCTGTTCAATCAGGTAATCGGGTTTGCCAACCAACCCAAGGCTACGCGACATTAAGGGCTTTTCGCTTGGGGTCCATCCTGCATCCGAATAACGGACTGGCGCCCAGGGCAAGCCAGTTCTGGCACGGAGGCGCATTCCCCAGATTAACGCCAATACGGCGATCAGAAGCAGCGCCAGGCCAACTGTCACCTGCATTACTTCACCAGTAAGAAGAGTGCTGCTGCCACCAACAGGGCAAGCCCGACAACGATCAGCGTTCCACTTGCCGCGACTGCCTGGCCATGTTGCCGATGGCGGCGCACCCCAAGCTCTCGTTGGGCGGCACCTTCAGGAACTAACCCAATGACGCGCCGCAACCACCAAGATCGCGCACAGTATAAATACTCGCCAACTTCACTTGCGCGAATGAGCTCCAACCGCTGTTTCGACATACGCTTCGATGGCCTCTACGCGCCTGATGCAAAGAACAAGACAAGCGCAACGCATAGCGCATAACGCATAACGCATAGCGCTCCAACGTTCCATCGCTCCAACGTTCCAACGCTTTGTAAACTGCTCCCTACCCTCCACCGAGCACTGGCGCGCCACGAATCCAGTTCGCAACATCGGAGATCGTTACAAGCACCATGAGTCCCATCAATACTATAAAGCCGAGGGCATGAACCATGGCTTCTTTTTCGGGCGGAATTTTCTTACCACGGCGCACGATTTCAATCAGGGAGAAGACAATATGGCTACCATCGAGCGCGGGAATAGGCAGCAAATTAATCAGGAAGAGATTCAGACTGATCAGCGCTGTCCAGCGGAGGAAGCCAATCCAGCCGCTACTCTGAATAACCTCGCCGGTGCCGCGCGCCATACCCACAACTCCTGTAACACCACCGGGCGGGGGTGGCGTCAGACCAAGCAGGCTCAGTACAAGAGTACGTAACCCATCGAGGAATGCACCCAAAACCTCGAATGTACTAAAGAACCCTGCAACCAGGGATTGTGGCAGGCCCACCTGTATATTGCGGATATTTGGCCCGTAGGAAAAACCAAAGCCAGCTGGGCGTTCCTGGCCTTCGAACACCCAAGGGGCAGGGGTGACCATAAGGGTCATTCGCTGTCCATTGCGCTCGATAATGACCGGAAGTGCGATCCCAGCATTCGCCAACGCGATCTTTGAAAGCCCGGTATAGGTTGTACCGATCGGGGTATCACCAACTTGCAAGAGTATATCGCCATCTTTAAGTCCAGCCTGCTCAGCAGGTGTATCGGCATGAACTTTTGAGACCCGTAAACCATCAAATGGGGTTGGTACACCCTGCACTGCATAGAGGCCACCAAAGATTGCCGCAGCCAACAATAGATTCATGAGTGGCCCAGCAACCAGCACCAGGATCTTGCGCCATGGGTTTGCAGTCGCCAAGCTACCGCCACTCCCATAGATCGAGTTATCATCGCCACCAAAGCGTACAAACCCGCCGATTGGCAGCCAATTAAGGGTATATTTGACCCCATTACGTTCGAACAGAACAGCTGCTCGTGGTGGATAGCCAAGGCCGAATTCATCAACCTTAATACCCATCCAAATCGCCGTCAGAAAATGGCCAAGCTCGTGAACCAGCACAAGTAGACCAAGCATGAGCAGGAAGGCAACAAGCGCCAACATCCCGCTAGGAATACTCTCCATATAATGTATTGATCTCCCTCCAGCGTGCCGAAACGCACTGGGTATGCTTCTTTACGCAATCTAAGTGTACCTGATCGCAGGCCGCAGCGCAATTGACAACACCCTCCCAAAACTGTTATAATTGTGTTAACAAACTGAATATTGCTCATCACGATGGGGTAGAGGGAACGGCCCGATGAAGCCCCGGCAACCACCCATAATGGCTATGGAAGCAGTAATGGAAGGGTGCCAATTCCGCAGCGTAAGCTGGCAGATGAGAGGATTGATCTCCCTCACGCAAGCGCGTGAGGTTTTTTGTATCTAGAGCCATGCAAATGAGGCCGATATGACAAATAGACCAACCTACCTAGAAGCGCTCCAATCACGCGTCCTGATCTATGATGGCGCGATGGGCACAAGTATCGATCCATATAACCTAACAGCCGAAGATTACGGCGGTGAACGCACCAATGGTAATCGTGATTATCTCGTCATCACCCGGCCTGATATCATTAGCCAGATTCACGCGTCCTTTATGGATGCTGGTGCGGATGTGCTCGAAACCTGCACCTTCCAAAGCACACGTATCCGGCTCGAAGAATGGGGCTTGGGCGATGAGACGATTACAATCAATCGGACGGCTGCCCAACTTGCCCGGGCAGTAGCCGATCGCTATGCGGCTCTAGATGGCCGCCCACGCTATGTGGCTGGCTCAATGGGGCCTACCGGTAAGCTACCTTCCTCCGATGATCCAGCGCTCTCGAATATCAACTTTGAGCAACTCTCGGATATCTTTCGCGAGCAGGCGCTTGGCCTGATTGAGGGTGGTGTTGATGTTCTGCTGGTTGAGACAAGCTTCGACATGCTTGAAGTCAAAGCAGCACTCGATGGCATCCGGCGTGCGAAGCAGGAAACTGGTAGCACGGTGGCCGTGCAAGCCCAAGTCTTCCTGGATATCTCGGGGCGTATGCTCCTTGGCACCGAAGTTCCAGCCATGCTGGCAACCCTTGAGGCCATGCCAGTTGATGTCATCGGGCTCAATTGTGGCACCGGGCCAGAATATATGCGTGAGGCGATTGAGTATCTGTGCAAGCATTCGCGCAAGCTGATCTCATGTATCCCGAACGCCGGCCTGCCGCTGGAAGTCGATGGCGAGACGGTCTTCCCCATGGAGCCAGAGCCATTCTCACGCATTCTTGGCGAGCTAGTACACGATTATGGGCTGAATGTGGTTGGTGGCTGCTGCGGAACCCGCCCGGCCCATATCCAAGCCCTCCGTGATGTTATTGGCCTCGCTACTGCGCCAACCCCACGCGAGATTGAGTATATTCCAAGCGTTTCGAGTGGTATCAAGGCCTCGGCCCTTAAGCAAGATTTAACGCTGGCCATGATCGGCGAGCGTGTTAACACGCTTGGTTCCCGTAAGGTCAAGAAGCTCTTGCTGAACGACGATTACGATGGTGTGGTTGAAGTCGCCCGTGAGCAAGTTGATAGTGGCTCACATATGCTTGATGTGTGTGTGGCGATGACCGAGCGACCCGATGAGCTTGAGCAGATGACCAAGCTGATCAAAAAGTTGACCATGAATGTTGAACTGCCACTGGTGATCGATACAACCGAAGCGGATGTGCTCAAGGCCGCACTCGAAATGTACCCAGGCCGTGCGGTTGTCAACTCACTCTCGCTAGAGGGTGGGCGTGGCGATAAGATTGATCGGGTGATGCCACTCGTTGCGCGTTATGGTGCGGCAACTGTCGCGATGACAATCGATGAAGAAGGGATGGCGCATACTGCCGAGCGCAAATTAGCGGTCGCTCAGCGTCTGGCCCAGATTGCGCTCGACGAATATGGCGTACCAGCTGAGGCACTGATTTTTGATGTGCTGACCTTCCCGATCACAACCGGGCAGGAAGAATTGCGCCGCGCGGGAATCGAAACGCTCGAGGGTATTCGGCTTGTGAAAGAGCACATCCCTGGTTGCTTCACTACCCTTGGCGTAAGCAATCTGTCGTTCGGTGTCACCCCACATGCGCGGGCCGCACTTAATTCAATCTTCCTCAAGCATGCCTATGACGCTGGACTCGATACGGCAATCATCAACCCAGCACATATTACCGCCTATGCCGATATTCCCACCGAGCAGCGCGATCTGTGTGAGGATCTGATTTTCAATCGCCGTGAGGATGCCCTGGCGCGCTATATTGCCTTCTACGAGGAGAATACCGCCAGCCAGGCTGACACACGTAGCGACCCAACCGAGGGCCTGAGTGTCGCCAAACGATTACACTGGAAGATTGTTCACCGCAAGAAAGAGGGCGTTGAAGCCGATATTGATACATTGATTGAGCAAGGGCTGGAGGCACGCGGATTGGTATTCGCCGAGGAACTTGCAGCACGGCATGCCCAGACCTCAAGCCACCATCCATTGGCCAACACACCACTCGGCGAAACCGCTGTTCAGGTGCTGAATACGGTGCTGCTGCCAGCAATGAAAGAGGTTGGCGATCTCTTTGGCTCTGGCCAACTCATTCTGCCCTTTGTGCTACAGAGTGCCGAGGTTATGAAGAAGTCGGTCGCCCATTTAGAGGGCTATCTTGATCGATTAGAAGGTACCAGTAAAGGTAAAGTGGTGCTGGCAACTGTGTATGGCGATGTGCATGACATCGGCAAGAACTTGGTCAATACCATCCTTTCTAATAATGGCTACACTGTCTACGACCTCGGCAAACAGGTGCCACTCAATACCATTATCGAAAAAGCAGTTGAGGTTGGCGCAGATGCAATTGGCCTATCAGCGCTCTTGGTCAGCACCTCCAAGCAAATGCCATTATGTGTACAGGAATTGCATCGGCGCGGCCTACAATTCCCGGTGCTGGTGGGTGGCGCAGCGATCAATAAGCAGTATGGCCAGCGCATCTCGTTTATTGGGGCTGAAGAACCATACGAAGCTGGGGTTTTTTATTGTAAAGATGCCTTTGAAGGCCTTGAAACAATGGATCGGCTCTCGGATAG
>JANLSE010000469.1:0-23207 GCA_031362265.1 Roseiflexaceae bacterium | reverse complement strand
TGTAACATAATTGGTGGCCTGGGTCGTAACACCATCACTTCCACCAATCAGATAGACAAATGCTCTAGTTGGATTGGTAGCCGCATTTGGCACAACAACCATGCCATGCCCAGAACGTGGTGCTGGCAAGCCAGTATTCTTGCTGATGAAATAGGTCACTGCACCGGGTGCTGGATCTGGATTCAGATCGGGGAAGCGCCGATCGGGTTGGATGTAACTGCCACTCACAAGCCGATTGGGTGTCGTTTGACCCGAGTCGATGCCGCCTGCCACATACACACTGCCTTTGAATTGCACGGCGGCGTGCCCAGAACGTGGTGTACCAGTTGAGGCATTGCCGCTGCCAACGCCGCTTGGTTGGCTCACATTCAGGCTACCATTGCTGGTACTCACATCCACACGATAGATATTCGATGTTGGTGCAGCTGGTGCTGGGTCGGTATTACCGCCCATCAGATAGTAGGAAATGACCGTCTGGCCATTGGCATCGCGCAGGCTCCCGCCTACCACTGGTGCGCCCCATAGCCCTTGGGTTGGGTTGAGGGGGAGCGTTGCTGTTGTTGCGCTCCAGGCGTTACCGATAAAATCGCCGCTTGTGGTATTAAGTTCGGCGGAGAAGATAATGCGTGAGCCAGTTTCTGTAACAGGAATACTTGGTTGTTTGTAACGCTGTAGGCCACCAAAGACAAGCAGGAATGCACGACCATTTGGTAGTATCGCAACTGCTGTAGAGGCATTGGAAAGCCCTTCAATGAATGTGGCACCTGCAGTGGCGGGGATGGTAGGAAGTGATGCCCAAGCGGTGATATGGCCAGCGGCTACTGTACCGCGCAATACCGAATAGCTTGAGATCGATTGCCCTCCCGTCGTGACAAGCCCGCCGACTACGTAAATGAAGCCGCTATCCTGGCCACTTGCATAGGCTGCGACTGCTGGTTGGAGCCGTGGCGCCACAGGAGTTGTGAAATTTGTGCGTGTACTGTGCTGTACAGCAGGAAGAGATGGCTCACTCTGCCAAGCGCTCAAACCACCGGTTCCTAATGCGACTTGCGTACTAATAACGGTTTCGGATGGAGCGCTAGTGACATTACCACCAATCGCAAAGATATTGCGACCCAATGCGACAACACCAGCATCAATGCGTGGTGCTGGGAGCGATGTAGTTGGATCCAGTCCGTTGATAGCTCCAATTGGTGCTAATTGGATTGCACCACGTATATCACCTACCCCTGGTGCATTATTCGGGTAGTTCGCCGATGCGGTCATTTGGAGTGAGCCATCATCGAACTCAGCTAAACTGTTGTCGATATCCTGGTTCTGCTCAGTTCCTGCACGTGTTGGGGTGGCAGGGATGCCTGCAATCAGCGTAAGGCAGACGCCAATCAGCAGCAATAGGCGGAGACCCGGCGAAGCCTGTCTACTAGCCATATCTAGTACCTCCTTGGTATGGGAATACGGGCGATGGACTATGCGGATGTACCCAGAGGGTACTTAGTGTGGACGATAGATTGTATCAGATAGAATCGATACGCGGCGCTGGGATGTGGCGCGTGACCGCACACCAAGCGCCGCGCGGGGATGGGTGAGGTTCTCGCCTCACCCACGCGTCTCAGACTATGGCCTTTATGGTGCTACTGCACACACATCATAGCTGGGGGCCATATCCATCACGATTGGGAATTCTTGCACAAAACTGCTGGTGCTTGGCCTGAGTGAGACCGTCTGGCTTGATGCGGCAAGCACACCAGGGCTTGGTGGAGCAGCCCAATCGTAGCGTCGTGAAACACCATCGTCGGCTTTATAGACCATCCAATATGTCATTGTATAATCGCCAATTGGTAGGTCGCTAATCGTATAGCGGATCGCGCCACTAGAACTCCAAACCATTTTGCCGGTATAGATGCTTCCGCTGGTTGTGCTGGTAAGTGTAACGACACCAACCTCAGGCGAGACTAACCCAGCTGTATTCCAGGCTTGCGTGTAGTCTGGAAGGCTACCAGCCGAAATCGTTGATAATGGTGATGTACGCGAAACTCCATCAGTACAGAGACCATTGATAACCTCGGTCTGGATAGCAGCCAATGCGCGATCAAGTTCAGTTGGGTTATTGGCAGGGTAGAGTTTATCATTGGTGGTAACATTCACCAAGGCTTCGGTACCGATTGAGCCAAGCGCAATTGCATATATATCGCCGCCACCTTTGGCATCGGTTGTGATCAGCGCACGTAAATTGGCCGCTTCCGTATTCATTGCCGTAATCGGTTTAGCTTGAACCACTGGCGATTCCCAGTAGCCGTTGTTGCAGTCGATACTCTCACAACCAAGATTGAATTGCCCGTCGCGGGTTACATTGGCAATACCGTCGGTGATGAACACAACAGCGCGCTTATAGAGCTGATTTGATCCATCGCGGGTTGGTGAACTACTATAAATCTGCAATGCGCGCGCCAGCCCAATTGAGCTGGGAGTCGCACCCTCGACGATAAACTGCCCGCTACCTGAGACGTTCTGACGGGTGGCAGTTTTGACTGCATCACGCAATACAGTTTGATCGTTGCTCCAATTATTGGGGAAAACCTCAGAATAAGTATCCAATGCCTCTTGGTTGCTATAGTGTTCTGGATCATAGAATTGGTAATTGGCACCATGGAAGGTGACAATACGCGCCTGATCCTTCGAGCGGATGCCATTAATAAAGCGATCCATCGTCTGATAGGCAATAGCGATACGGCGTTCGCTCACATTAAGGTGCGGGCTATACGCAGGGCATATTACCGCGCTAGGACCCTGGCAGCGCACAGACACACCATTGATTGACCCATAACCATCGAAGTTCCAGGTCATCGAACCCGAAATGTCGAGTACGAAGATATATTGGATTGGTGGATCGCGAAGTTCAGAGAACTGTGCAAAGTGCGGATAGAGTGAGACATCGCCAGTGAGCGTCAGTTTATCGGCTACTCCAACAGGTGTGGAGAGATCGGCACATTTCGCGCCTTGGCTGAGATATACGAGATCCAGGTAAGATTGCCCAGCTTGGACGCCACGCCCAACAATTAGGAACTTACCAACGCTCTGAACATGATAGACAGTATCAGGGCTGGTCTTGGTAACAAAATCGTAGATCGGCAAATTGACGAGTGTACGGTTGCGAATATGCAGGTCAATTTGCGCCAGCACATTAGCATTGTTCATGAGGCTCGATGCTGCGCCTGCTACCCATTCATTGGTATTCAATACACCTGGTTTGAGCGGGTAGCCATCGGTTTTGGCCAACGGCACAGCACTATTGCCCTGAGCATCTAGCGGCCATGGAGCCTCAACAAAGCCATCTTTAATCGCACCACTGCTGCTTAAGGCAGTGACAAGCGTTGTGGGGTTATTAAAGTTATTGGCATTGGCCTGCCAACGCATCAACCCGAACCCACCAGTTGCACTATCATCGCGCAGCAGGATGCGTTTCTGCGAGAGGTTGCGGTAGACATCATCACTATACACCCGATCAGGGACATTAAACCGGAAGGTACTTGTGTTGAGCAATGAGGTATCGACGCCAATTGGATAGAGCCCATCGGTGCACAAGCCCTGCTGTGCATGCGCAACGGCATTAACGGGGAACTGTTCCTGGCCAAGTACTCGTGCAAAGTAGGTATCAACCTGGCCTTGGAGATCGACCTTCACATACGAAATCTTATCACGGATGGCATTGTATTGTGCATCACTGCAGGCGCTGATGCATTTTGTGAGCGGGATGCCAGCATCATCCAGGAAGGTGACAACCAATGTCATATCGCCTTCCTGTGGTTCGCCGCCAACTTCTGGCACCTGGATCTTATTGGAGCGTATTGATGCAGTGATGCGCCGCATGACATCACCACCAGTTCCATTCTGGATCACCGTACCCATGCCCTCAAGTGCAGCTGCGTTTGTTGCGCGGGTGACTTCACGTTGCTCTGCATACGCATTGCCAACATCCATTGCTAGCGCGGCAAAGCCGAATAGAACAACGAGCATTACAGCAATCAGCGGAATACTTTGACCGCGTGATTTTGCGCGATAGATATGTTTCTTCATGGCGTTTCTCTCCGAATATGTTCTGGTGCCGTGTTAATACTGGTTGGTGCAGCCTCATCTCCGGTTGATGAGGCTGCGCTGTTGTTATCCGCCAACAGGAGTTGGTGGTAGTCTAGTTGGTGTACTGGTCGGCAATGGCGTATTTGTAATCGTTGGCGTACTTGTTGGTGGTGCTGGCGTACTTGTACGGGTCGCTGTTGGCGGAAGTGGCGTCGGAGTACGTGTTGGCGTATTCGTCGCTGGCGATGTATTAGTTGGCGTATTAGTTGGCAACGGCGTGTTCGTTCGCGTTGCCGTGCTGGTTGGCAATGGCGTGTTCGTTCGCGTGGCCGTGTTGGTTGGCGTATTGGTTGGCGTTGCCGTACAAGCCGGTACCGGGCAGACCGTACGCGTTGGCGTATTGGTGCTTGTTGGCGTACGTGTACTTGTTGGCGTACGTGTATTGGTTGCTGTTGCTGTATTTGTAGCTGTACTGGTTGGCGTACTGGTTGGCGTTACTGTACACGCTGATACTGGGCAGACCGTACGCGTTGGTGTATTGGTGCCCGTAGCAGTGCTGGTTGGCAGCGGCGTGTTCGTTCGTGTCGCTGTGCGCGTTGCTGTTCGCGTTGCCGTATTGGTTGGTATGGCAGTATTGGTTCGGGTTGGTGTATTGCTAGCCAGCGGCGTATTTGTTCGTGTTGCTGTTTGGGTACTTGTCGATGTTTCTGTAGGCGTGCTGGTAGCCGAGCTCGTTGGCGTGCTTGTATTGGTTGGTGTAGGAGTGGAGGTTACTGTCACAATTACTGGTGATGTCGTAGGAATATTCAATGCAGTATAGCCACTGCGAATCGGCATATGGAAGCTCGATTGAAGTGGAACATTGATGCCAAATGCTGGTACAATTGGGAAATTCATGTTATAGGTGCTATGAATTGTGACGCGCACATAGCAGTAGGAATCGGGCGCAGCAATATTGGTGCAACTCACTGGGCCATCGTCCAATGGGTCACCATCATTATTTATATCTTGGATAGCATCAATGACAATCAGTGATTTATCCATGCTCTGCCCAGTGGCAGGATCGATTTCGGTGTCATCGGGGAGGCCGTTTGCATTCAGATCGAGCAGGTTCACGAGGCTATTTGTGCCACTACCTGCTTCGGTACGCACGCGGCGCCGAATTTCATCGATATTGAGGGTTGCACCAACGGTACCGCTTCCACTGGTTACTGGTACTACGTAGCGGCTACCCCATTGTGCGCCTTCCTGAGCAGCATTATTCAGCCCCTGAAGGTTGAAGAAGATCAACCCAATGTCCAGTGCTGCCGCAAGCAGGAAGAAGATGAAGATCGCTGTCAAGGCGAACTCTACGAGCGCCTGACCTGGCTTTGATGTGTTTGAAGAACGTTTCTGCATAACAATTTCCTCTGTACGCGTTACTTGCAAGCAACTCCGCTTGGATTTATAGCCGTGGGTGGTGTATTGCCGAGTGATTCGATTGAGCGAGTAGAAGTTGCGCTGATTGTGAATCGACCATTATTGCCAAGTGGTAGCCACTGAAACAGGGGAGTGAGCGGTACTAATTGGTATGTCACCTGCACTTTGATTGGGTTACCCCTATCGCGTTTTGTTGTCAGTGCTGCATTAGGGTAGCTGATCGTGATGACGGTCGTATCGCTTAGAAGGTCAAACATAACAGCATCATGTTGAACCTCTTGGCGAATTGTTTGCGTACATGGATCCTGCGTGTAGAGCGCCGGATTTGCTGTATCACGGGTCGCAAGTGTTGCCTCAAACGGTGGCAACTGGGCAGCTATTTCGGCGCCATTGCGAGCTGATTGGGTGAGTGTAGCAAACCCATAGACATACCAACCCATATCGATGATCGCGAAGACCAGCGAAAGCAAGAGCGGCAGCAGGAATGCCATTTCTACCATTGATTGACCACGTACCCGTCGCATGATCGGCCCTTCCCTAAAGACAAACATAGCCATAGCAGCATTATAGGCGCTGAGACGCCTACCTAACAATAGTCCTATGGTACTGAAGGATCACATTGTTGAGTCAACATGACGACTCGATGACAATTTCGTATACTGACAGACTATCGGAGGCGGCACACAATCAGGTATAATTGTACTATTGTGTTTGGTTGTTTGGTATTGTGTAGCACTCGCCTGCGCGTTTGATTCATGGAAGACGGAGAAGCCAGGATGGCTGATTCTGCAACTATATTGATCGTTGATGATAATGCAGTCATTCGCGAATTACTCGTTCAATTTGTTGAAGCCGAGGGGTACCGCACCATTCAGGCAGTGAACGGGCGTGATGCCTTACGTAAAGTACGGCAAGAACTGCCAGATCTAATACTGCTCGATGTGACCATGCCAGATATGGATGGGTATGCGGTATGCCGAGCTATCAAAGGTGATGATCAGACCGCTCTTATTCCAATAACCATGTTGACGATTCTGGATGATGTTGAGCATCGGCGCAGGGGCCTAGAGGCGGGCGCAGATGATTTTTTGAGTAAGCCTTTTGATAAGCATCTACTACGTGCACGTATCCGCTCGCAATTGCAGACAAAACGGCTGACAGATCAGCTTGAGCGCACAGAGAGTGTGATTTTTGCTTTGGCATTGGCGGTTGAAGCGAAGGATTTGTATACTGAGGGGCATATCCGGCGGCTGGCATACTATAGTGAACAACTGGCATTAGCGGCGGGGTTATCCTCCGATCAAGCGCGCATTACGCGCTATGGTGGATTCTTGCATGATATTGGCAAAATTGGCGTTGATGATGCCATACTGCGGAAGCCAGCACCATTGGCGCGGGCCGAGTATCAGCATGTGAAATTACACCCGGAACTTGGCGCGCGAATTATTGCGCCAATGCGCTTTGCACGTCAGGTTGCGCCAATCATTCTCGGCCACCACGAGAGTTGGGATGGGAGTGGATACCCGTTTGGGCTCAAAGGTAATGAGATCGTGGTAGGTGCACGGATTGTGGCAATTGTTGATGCCTTTGATGCGATGACAACCGACCGACCCTACCGGCGCGCATACACTCGTGAGCAAGCGCTTGTGCGTATGCGTGCGCGCAGCGGAATTCAATGGGATGCTGAATTATTTGAGATCTTTGCGCCGCTTGTCGAACACGATTCTCTTGTACCACCGCCGCGCGAATTTCAATGGGCTGCTTCGGCAACGCTCACTGCTGACCAAGCGCTGGTGCGTGGTGCGTAGCCTGGGCGGATGTGACAGCAACATGCCCTTCGGCGAATGCATTGGCACTGATGAGCACCATCACCATCCAGATCAAGTCTGCGATTAGGAGATGTACAAGCTGAATGGCAATCGGCACCTTTAGATAGACATTCAAAACCCCAACAACTAATTGCAAACCAATTAATGCTGTTACCCCCCACGCAAGCCGCAGTGCTATTGGGCCTGGACGTAATCGGTTCGTTTGCCAGGCAAGTACTCCCAGAATAATACTTGCGATCACTGCAACCATGGGATGTACTATCCGTAGCTGGGTGAGTGTTTCGACGAGTGGAGTCAGTGTCGCTTCACTACCGCCACGACCGAGGTGTGCAAAGAAGAGCGTATCACCAAGCGCGATCACTGCACCTGTCACACCAACCACAAGTGTTGTCAGGAGCCCACCTAGCAATGCAATCGCCAATGGGCCTTGGCCACTGAGGCGTGGGGCAGCGAACCCCGAAGCCCACCAGGCTGTCAGCGTTATAGAGGCAACCAATAAGAAGGTATTCACAAGGTGTGCTGAGATCGAGAAAACCCGTACGACTGATTCGTTTTGTGCTACCAATTGGAAGAGCACAAGCCCTGCGCCCAGCAGCGCTTCGCTAATCATGAATGCAAAAGAGAATACAGCTGCACGCCGCGCTATATGCCCGCGTGGTAAGGCTCGGAAGGCCCAGATCGCCATACCAACCACGCCTATAAGGGCAATGCCGCTGCTGATACGATGCGCAAACTCAATCAGAGTTGCAGTGGCTGCCGCCCGGGGGATAACTTCACCATTGCATAATGGCCAATGATCCCCGCAGCCTGCGCCTGAACTGGAGGCACGTACAAAAGCCCCCCAGAGGATGACAACCAAATTATAGAAGACATTGCCCCAGGCATAATATGCGAATCGGCTGAGCTTGGCCATTTGTACCTCCCATCACGATGTTGTGGGTATTGTACATGGCCTTAGCGATCTTGCAACTGATGTTTCTTTACCAACGGTTGAATCTTGTTATCCTGCTGCAATCTCGCGTAGAAGTAAAGATGTGGTATAATCGCGAAAGACGTTTAGGATCTGTAACACGTAACATGTTGATACAGGATGGAGGTCGGCATTGGCTCCTTTGTCGATCCGCGACTTTACACTAGAAGCTCGCACAGCTGGCTACCAGATTTTGGCAGCTGAACAACTACGCTCAAACCGTCTATTGATGACATTGAGCGAGCCATCTGGGGTTATCACGCTCGTTATGGTGCAGGCGCGTGCATTGATTGGCGCTTCTGATGTGCAGGATCTTGCTCAGATTATGCAGCTACGGCACCCAGCGCGTGGCATTTTATTAGCGCATGGTGGGGTCTTTAGTGCAACTGCGCAGCAGACGCTGGTAGAGCTAGGCGATCCACGTGTGCGTTTATGTACGGTACTTCCGACTGCATCACGTGCTGAGGTTGAGGGAGTTCCGGGGCTAGCTGTTAAGCGCGTGAGCACATAAGCGTCATAAAGCGCACAACCGTGCAATGCTCCAGTGTTAATACCGAATATTTACGGGCGTGCCAATATCAGCCCATTCATACAACCACTGCGCATCGTCGATGTTCAGGTTGATACAACCATGCGACATGCGTACCCCAGTGCCCCAGGCATCGTGCCAATAGGTGCCATGCAGAGCACATCCACCAACGACATACTGAACCCATGGGATGTCGGGCACATTCCACACTTCACTCGCAGCTGAGCCAACCATTGTTTGAATCGGTAGCTTGCTATAGATTGCATATGAGCCGGTTGGGGTATTGAACCCATCCTTACCGGTTGCTATTGGTGCATCATAGACGGGCAAATTACCCTCGAAGGCTGTCAGCCATTGGTTCGAGAGGTTCACAATAACATGCCGTTCCCAAATTGTTGGCGTCCATTCTGGCGCACCAGCAAGTTGTGAGATACTGGTGATGCGTTTGCCACGCTGGATGGCAGCTTGACGCCCAAGATCACTCAGTGCGATCTCATGGAGGGTTGCTAAGGTAACACCATTGTATGCCTCCATCTGGCGGTAGAATGATGGCATGTCCTCAGGATGATGTTCAAAGCGGGCACGCTCAAAATACTGGGTGATTCGCAATTGTCCATCGGTGGGGCTGTTCTCCTCGAATGGTTCGCTGATCGGGAAGCCAAAGGTTGCCAACCCACCACGCTTTTCCCAGAAGCGGCGGAAACGCCCACTGAGGGTGTGGCCTGTTTCGGCAAAGTAGCGCTCGCCGGAACCAGGTGCTGAACGTGGGAATTGGCGATCACGGAAGAGATCGGTACCAAGCAATGAGAGCATGACCTGCCGATCCGTGCCGAGATATTCGGGATGATATTCAAAGCGGGCGCGTTCAAAATACTGCACAATTTGGCCACGTTCCACGATCTCGCCAGTGATTGGGTAGCCAAAGAGAAGCTTGCCACCATTATGGCGCCAGAAACTGAGAAAGCCAGTACGATCACTCAAATGTTGGCCGGTTGGCGTGTAGTAAACACTCTGTAAGTGTGGCAGCAGATCGGGATTTTGGGCACCAAGGCTGCGCACTATTGCTGCTCTGCGGGCATAATCTACTTGTTGTGCTGCAGCAACTATCGTACGCGCTTGGCTAGCTGTCATCGGTGGCCTGAAATCCGCAATTCCATGAGCACTCGCAATTCGACTAAATGGCGGCTGAGCTTGGATGGCGCGCGGATAGGAAGCGGCTACGGCAAGTGTGCCAATACCAGCAGCTCCAAGCGAGCGGAGGAAATCACGGCGATGCATATGGTTCCTACTACGGGTCTGAAAGCGTATTACACGTCTTTGTATTCATTATACGCACTGGCGTCAAGAGGGCATGAATCTGCACTTGTATGACCCATGTTATAGTGATTAAAGATCCCATTGAACATGTGAGGAGGTAGGCTATGGCTGTGCGCAATGTTGCGCCAATGACAGTGGCCCTGCGGCAAGGTGGCGCGATCACCATTCGCCCATTGGGTGAGGGAGATCGGGGAGCACTGTTGGAATTTGGCAGAGCCCTACCACAAGACGATTGGTTGTATCTTGAGGATGACCTGCGCAACCCCGATATTATTACGCGCTTGGTGAATGCGCATCAGGCGGAGAATTGGCGGCAGATTGTTGCGGTTGATACAGATGGCAAAATCGCGGGCTATAGTGCTGTTCGGCGATTACATGGTTGGTCCAGCCATGTTGCCGATATTCAGCTGATCATTTCAGAAGCCTGGCGTCGTAACGGGTTAGGGACGGCACTTGCGAAATCGATCTTCAATGCAGCGCGCGATTTAGGTGCTGCCAAAGTGATTGTTGAAATTCTGCAAGAGCAAACGGCTGGTCAGGCGATTTTCGTACGCATGGGTTTTCATTTTGAAGGCCGCCTGATCGATCATGTACGCGACCGAACTGGTGGCAGCCATAATCTTGTGTTACTGGCCTATCATGTCTCATAAGTGGTGCTGCCAGCATGTTCGTTCATTCACAAGTATTAGGCCAACCCGCCATTTACCTCGATGACCGACCCGCTGATAAAGCTGGATTCATCCGACGCGAGGAAGAGATAGACATTCGCTAGTTCTTCTGGGGTGCCGAAGCGGCGTAGTGCGGTTTGCTCCTTAATGCCGCTCGTCACCTTCTCGGGGACTGTACTGGTCATCTCAGTAACAATGAACCCAGGGGCAACGGCATTAACCCGTATGCCAGATGGCCCCAATTCACGCGCCCATGTCTGCGCCATGGCAATAACGCCAGCCTTAGTTGCGGCATAATTGCTCTGGCCGAAATTGCCACGGCGGCCAACAATCGAGCTGACATTAATGATCGAACCACTCCCCTGGGCGATCATATGTGGGGCAACGGCTCGGCCACACAGCCAGACACCCTTGAGATTTACGTCAATCACAGCTTCCCACTGAGCTTCTGTCATCTTAATAAGACGTGCATCGCGGGTAATGCCAGCATTATTGATGAGTACATCGATACGCCCAGCCCATGCAAGTGTGGCTGTGATGGCAGCTCCCACAGAATCGGCATTGGCCACATCGAGATGTATTGCGAGTGCGGCACCCTGAAGGTTGGTGATTTCGCTAGCAACTTGAGTGGCAAGATTGTGATTGATATCGGCTACGACCACACGCGCGCCTTCACGAGCGAAAAGTAACGCGGTAGCACGGCCAATTCCCTGGCCTGCACCAGTAATGATCGCAACCTTATTATGGAGACGCATAACTATCAACCCTTTCTACCAGCGACTGCGTTTTGTGTACTGAATATTGTGCAGGATCGCTCTGCAACAGTATCTTTGCCTGGATGTCATTAATATGTCACCTTTTGAGATTGCAGAGCGTATCCTGTCACTCTACACTGACGTTGATAGTACGTGGGCAGGCCCGAGGTGCAATGATGAGCGAGCCGACTAATAATACCATCAATCCACAGAGTTTCACCTATTCGTTGCGTGAGGAGAGCTTTACGGTTCTGCTGCGTTGTACCGATATTGGGTCGGTTCTGCTGATTTTATTTGGGATGCCAACGCTGGTTGGCACAGATACAGTACCACTGGCCGTTATCATTGGCGCTGCGTTATTAGCTACATCGCGTTTTGCGCGTGCTGTTTGGAATCATCAACATTACCAATTGGCCGTACTGATATATCTTGCTGGTATGCTGAGTGCAATTGCCTGTACCGTGCCAGCATATCCCCTGGAGCGTAACCCATTTCTGTTCTTTACACCGATTGCAATTGGTATCGCTGGTTTGTTGCTTCATCCAACGATGGGCTTTGTGATCGCCACTGTTGCAACGATCTTATATGCGCTTGCCACGCTTGGGATGAATGGCGTGCCAGCACTGCTCAATCGATATTTCTTAGCAGCTGTGGTGTTAGGTTACCTAAGCGCTACGGTTACATGGCTGGCAGCGCGTGGATTTTTGGCAGCGGTTGAGTGGTCGATCGATAGTTACTATAAAGTTGAGCGGCGTGAAGCACAATTATATGCGAGTGAGAAACAATTACAGCGTGCATTATTGGAGCGCGAGAATCTTAACGGGCAGCTTCGCCAGGTTAATCGCGATCTGGAGCGCGCAAGGATTGTGGCGGAAGAGGCCAACCGATTAAAATCGCATTTTATGGCGAATATGAGCCATGAGCTACGTACGCCACTGAATGGTATTATTGGCCTCTCGTATATTCTTAAACAAGAAATGAAGGGTCCGCTCACGCTTGATCAGCACGATTATTTACAGCGGATCTACGATTCGGGCGAGCATTTGATCAAACTGCTCAATGATATTCTGGATAATGCCAAGCTTGAGGCTGGGCGGCTTGATTTGCAGCCTGAGCCACTACGCCTAGAGCCGATTTTTCAGGAGGTGCTGGCGACAACAAATATTCTTGTGAGTGAGAAGCCGATCTTGTTGTATGAAGAAATCGCAAGTGATTTGCCCGCAGTATTTGCTGATCGAATGCGGATTACGCAGGTTCTGTTGAATCTGCTCTCGAATGCGGCTAAATTTACTGAACGCGGTAGTATTACGTTGCATGCACGGCATGCTGCACCAGGTGAGGATAACGGCCAGATCGTGATAGGTGTATCCGACACGGGCATCGGAATTGCACGCGAACATCAGGCACTTATTTTTGAGGAGTTTCGCCAAGCAGACGAAAGCCTTTCGCGGCGCTTTGGTGGAACTGGCCTAGGGCTACCGATTAGTCGCCATCTTGTGGAAATGCATGGTGGGACACTCGATGTCAGCAGTGAATTAGGCATAGGGTCGACATTCTCGTTCACATTGCCAATTGCAACCCCAGAACATGCTGAGCGAGCACAGCAGCGTGCTGATGCCGAACTGCTTTTAGTTGGATAGGATGCATCTTATGACGACGGCCATCACTCCACCAACCGAAGAACTTACCCAGAGCCGTGCAGAAGATGCGTATATTGTATTGGTTGAGGATGATCCCAATTCATATTTGGTAGTTGAAGATTTGCTTAAACATGCCGGTTTTAAGCACTTCTATCATCGCAATAGTGGGCCAAAACTGATGCAGTTGATCGAAGCACTGCCACAGGTCGATTTAATTCTGCTTGATATTGGGCTTCCGGGTGAGGATGGTTTCGCAATTATTAAACGGCTGCATGCGCATCCACGCACTGAGCATGCCCATATTGCGGCGGTGACAGCGAATATTATGCATCAGACCCGCCTACGCGCCAAGGATGCTGGCTTCAATAGTTTTATTTCCAAACCTATTCGGCCCGATCAGATCGTCGAACAGATTCGTGGTATGCTCCAAGGCCGGTCATTCTGGTGGTAGGCAAATATCACAAGTTTGATAGATTTCTACGCACCATATAGGCTTTTCCTCAGATTGTCTACCCTTTACAAAAGCTACCCACTAGCATATAATATATACTAATAGATGCTAGATGCATTCCTCGTAGGAAATCCGCGAATGTTCTAGCACGGACTGAGAGAGAGACTCTCAGTTCTTTCATTTTGAAGCAGCTTTTGCCCAGTATGCCGGGCTTTAGTTGGCATTAGCATTGAAGAAAGCGATATCACTATGAGCGAAAAACCGGCATACCTCACACGTGAGGGCATGGCAAAGCTCGAAGCAGAGCTGGAAGAGCTCGTAACAAGCGGACGCAAGGATATTGCGGAGCGTATCAATGCAGCCAAAGAGCTTGGGGATATCTCCGAGAGTGGCGAGTATGAGGATGCCAAGAATCAGCAGGCCCATCTTGAGGGTCGTATTCGCGAGATAAAGAATATATTATCGCGTGCCCAACTGATCGAGGAGGAATCGAACGGTCACCATGAAATCCGCGTCGGTTCACGGGTGACAGTTCGGATCGAGGGTGAGAGCGACGACGAGAGTTGGACGATTGTAGGGAGTGCTGAGGCTAGGCCACGCGAGGGTAAAATCTCGAATGAATCGCCGATTGGTGCGGCGTTGATTGGTAAACGGGTGCGCCAGAAAATTACCGTCGAGACCCCCTCTGGACCAATGAAAGTAACAGTGGTGAAAGTACACTAGCGTCTGTTGCGGCTGAGATGGGTCACGGCAATCTGCCTCCCTATCGGTCGTGTAATTTTGGTTGTTAGCCAATGGGGAGATGTGAGGTACAATACCTCGCACTCCCCATTTTGTTTGGGTGTTGAACAACCCAGCAGTGAGTTAGGAATGATGGAACTTAACGAACTTCAACAGCAGCGCCTTGCTAAGCTTGAGCGCTTACGCGCTGCCGGAATTGATCCATATCCGGCGCGCTCGGCCCGTACGACACTGATTGCGGATGCTCTGAATAGTTTTGATAGCTTGGCTGAGGCGACAACACCAATCACAATTGCTGGGCGTATTGTGGGCGCACGGCGTGTGATGGGTAAGCTGGCATTTGCGCATATTGAGGATGAGAGTGCCAAGATCCAGCTCTGGATCAGCCGCGCTGATCTCGGTGATGAGTGGTTCGACCGTTTTCGCGATGATCTGGATACATTCGATATTATTGAGGCAACTGGCACGCTCCGCCGCACCAAGAGTGGTGAACAGAGCCTGTTTGTTACATCGATTGCTATTCTTGCTAAGGCACTGAACCCACCGCCAGAAAAGTGGCATGGCCTTTCGGACACCGAGGAGCGCCACCGGCAGCGCTACCTGGATTTGATCGTGAATCCTGAGGTGCGTGATGTCTTCCGAATCCGTGCGAAGGTGATTAGCACCATGCGGCAATTATTGGATCAGCGCGGGTTTCTAGAGGTTGAGACACCAACACTTCAGCCAGTCTATGGTGGCGCATCGGCTAAGCCCTTCACTACGCATCATAATCAACTCAAGCAGGATCTCTTCTTGCGTATTGCAGATGAACTCTACCTCAAGCGCTTGATTGTTGGCCAGCTTGGCCGTGTCTATGAGATCTGCAAGGATTTCCGTAATGAGGGTGTGGATCGTACGCACAACCCAGAGTTTACCATGATGGAGTGTTATCAGGCATTTGCCGATTATAACGATATTATGGAGTTGGTTGAAGAACTGTTTCGCACAATCGCCCTGGCTATCAAGGGTTCAACCCAGGTGACCTACCAGGGCCAGGTGATTGATTTTGGGCCAACATGGCAGCGGGTCTCTATTCCTGAGGCACTACTAGAGCGTACTGGGATCGATATTCTAGTGATGACAGAACTAGGTGCACTACAAGCGGCCATTCAGAGCGCTGGATTGCGGGTTGAGCGTAAGCAAAGTTGGGCCAAGCAGGTTGATGAGCTGTTCAGTACGTATGTCCAACCGCTTTTGATTCAGCCAACCTTTGTGATCGACCATCCGGTTCCACTCTCGCCGCTTGCAAAGCAACGACCTGATAATATGCTGCTTGTTGAACGCTTTGAGCCAATTATTGTGGGTATGGAATTTGGGAATGCCTATTCTGAGCTTAATGATCCACTGCTTCAGGAACAGCGTTTCCTAGAGCAGGGCCGTGACTACGCGGCAGGCGATGATGAGGCTCAGCAGATGGATACGGATTATATTCATGCACTGATGTATGGCCTGCCTCCAACCGGTGGCCTTGGGATTGGTGTGGATCGGGTGGCGATGCTATTTGCCGATCAAGAGACGATCCGCGAAGTCATTCTATTCCCGCATCTCCGGCAACGTGAGGCGTGAGGCCTGACCATTTGATCGGGTATTGTCAGCTTATCACACTGTCAAACCATTAATGGGTATGGATTAATGGGTATGGATTACATGGGTATGGAGTCTCATATGCATATCCTGATAACCGGAATCCAGTCGCGATTTGCACAACTCGTTGGCGCGGTGTTGGCTGCGTGCGTTGGGGTGCGGGTTTCGGGTGTAGGTGCCAGCTTGGAGACAGCTAGCACAGTCGATAGTGTAGGCCCAATGCCGCGTGGGCGTGAGTTGGCAACAATGATTCGTGCATTAGCGCCGGATGTGGTAGTACACTTGGATCAGCCCGGTGAGGAGACTGCTGGTGGGCGCGCCGGCCAACTCCAAACGATTGATTTGCTTGGCGCATGTGTGGCTGCCAATACACCACGACTCGTGTTTCGTAGTAATACCTATGTCTATGGGGCAACCGTTGAGAATCCAGCATTTATTCCCGAAACACAACCATTGATGCTGGCCGCCTCGCCGGGCCTGCAAACAGATTATGTGGCGATCGAGCGTGCGATTGCCGAATGTGCCGCTGATCATCCAGCAATGGCTATTGTAATATTACGCTGTGCCCCAATGGCGGGGAGCGGGGTCGATTCGCCATTACTGCGTTATTTGTATCAGCCGCGTCCGCTTATGGTCGGCGGGTACGACCCGCGCATACAGTTGTTACATGCGGATGATGCTGTTATCGCATTCGTATTAGCTGCGGTGGGCAATACGCATGGAGCGTATAACCTAGCAGCAGCCGATGTATTGACCCTTGGACGGGCGATTCGGTTAGCTGGACGCCAGCCATTCGCCCTTGGTTCGATGGCATTCAGTGGATCGCGCCTATTGCTGCCGTTAACACAGACGCTACGGAAGTCGCTGCCATTTGATCCAGCATTCTTACAGTATGCATGTGTTGCAGATACGCGCCGTGCCACTGAGGAATTAGGCTGGATCCCGCAATACACTGCAGTTGATGCGCTGAGGATCTGATATTTCGCCTGCTCTCAATTGAACAGGAACGACAAGGAGAAGCATATGCCACGTAAACCTCGCGCTCCCAAAGAATCTGCCGAGCCAGTTGAGGAAATTGTGGTCGAGCAAGTTCCAGTTGAGGTTATTGCGGAAGAGATCCCGATTGAGCATGCTTCTGAAGACGAGCAGGATATTGAGGTTGAGATTCGTAACCAGGATCGCGTGGGACGTGACGCGATTCATGGCCTCCAGCAGATGGCATTCGATGTCGTACGCCTGTTGCGCGAGAATGCGGAGCGCTTGGGTGCAGGTGCCGCTGAACAGCTACAGAGTGTGCTAAAGGGTGGTGTAAGTGATTATCTCGACCCAGATTTCTGGCGCGGAATCGGTATGGTACTTGAATACCAGATCACCGAACTACGTGGGTTGATCCAACGCCGCATCAAGGGTGAGTATAGTACCGATGCCTATGGGCGTGATGACGAAGTTATTGAATTGCTCAGGCCAATCGCTAGTTTTCTTTATCGTAGCTGGTGGCGCGTTCGTGTGGTTGGGCTAGAGAATGTACCAGCCGAAGGGGGCGCACTACTGGTCGCTAACCATGCGGGGGTGATCCCTTGGGATGGTGCGATGTTAGCAACGGCAATCCTTGAAGATCATGCCTCCCCACGCTTGGTACGGATTCTACATCAAAAACTGATCAGTTCCATTCCGATTTTAGCCCCAACACTGGCAGCACTTGGGCAGGTGCCAGCGCTGCCTGCCAATGCCGAGCGGCTACTGAGTGAGGGCGAAGTTGTGGGCGTCTTCCCAGAAGGGATGCGCGGTGCTGGCAAATTGTTCCGCGACCGATACACACTGCGTGGGTTTGATGCGACGGCGTATGTTCAAGCTGCATTGCGCGCAGGGGTTGCCATTATTCCGGTGGCCGTGATTGGGTCGGAAGAGACATATCCTGTGATTTTCAACCTTGATAAAGCTGCTAGACTACTCGGGTTACCCTATTTGCCAATTACCCCATTCTTCCCATGGGCTGGGTTGCTTGGATTCATCCCATTGCCGAGCAGGTGGGTCATTCTATTTGATACTGCGCTCGATACGGATGGCTTAGGCACCGATGCTGCTGAAGATGCAAGTATCGTTTCGCGCCTCGCCGGGGTGCTTAAAATGCGAATAGAAGCCTTAATTGAACGTGGCCTTGCGGAGCGTGGTTCGCCATTTATTGGATAAAATGGTACAGGTGCCCAAACATACGAGTGGTGCAACACTAATGGATGGAGTGTGCTCTTGTGCCGCATGAATCAGCAATGGATGCATTAGCTGCCGAATTTCAGCTTGATATTGAAGAGTTGCAGGCCCTGCTTGCTGATCTCGAGCAGCGTAGTGGAGCGAGCGCGTTCTATATCTTTTGGAATACTGCAACGCCTGGCAGTAGCAGTGCGCAACAGAGCACAAAATCACGTAGCCTGGTTGCCTTTACCAGTGCAGATGGGGCATTGACATTCGCACAGCGTAATCACATGTCGAGTTCTGGCCATCCACCACGCCTACGCCGTTTAACCTTGCTGCAACTCATTCGCGCATTGTTGCGTGAACCGGCCATTCGGCTACTGATTCTTGTGGATTCAGAGCAAGATTCTCCCCCGGGCCAATTGCCATCTGGTATCGTAATGCCTCGTGATGAATTGATTCAGCGCCTACATATCGTTTGACACACAGGGTGTGCTATCGTATCCTGCCAGCACTGGCAATTTCGCCTCGAACCCCTGGAGCAAACATGAGCAGCCGTTTCGATGAGCTACGGATCTTTTCTGGCAATGGCAATAAGCCTCTGGCGGAGGCGATTGGTAAACGCCTAGGTTTCCCAATGGGTGATGTCACAATCACAAACTACCCGAATGAGAACATTTTTGTGCGCTTGAATGAGAGCGTACGTGAGAAGGATGTCTTTGTGGTACAGTCGCTCTGTTCTCCGCTGAGCGACCGTATTATGGAACTGTTGATCATGTTAGATGCCTGTAAGCGCTCATCGGCTGGGCGGGTGACAGCGGTTGTGCCATATTATGCGTATGGTCGTACCGACAAGCGTGATCAGCCGCGTGTTCCGATTACGGCGCGCCTGCTGGCCGACATGATTCAGGTTGCTGGCGCACAACAGATGATCACCCTTGATCTGCATGCTGGCCAGATTCAGGGCTTCTTCAGTATTCCAGTGGATGAACTGAGTGCCATGGGTCTATTGGTGCGCTATTTTCACGACAATGGATGGCAGGATGCGGTGGTTGTCTCTTCGGATATGGGTTTTGCGAAGCGCGCCCGGAATTTTGCTGAACAGCTTGGTGTCCCACTCGCAATTGTGGAAAAACGCCATACGCGCCCGGCACGCGGGCGTGGTGAGCCTGCACTCCCCGCAGAATCGTATAGCCTGATTGGCGATGTTGCTGGGCACCGCTGTATTGTTGTGGACGATGAGCTCATGACTGGTCGATCAATGTCGGATGCTGCTGATCTCCTTATGAATAGTGGCGCTAAATCGGTTTGTGGTGCGGTTGTACATAGCGGGTTCACCGCAGGGGCGATTGAACGCCTTAAGCACAGCGCTGTCTCCGAGCTTATTACCACCGATACGTTGCCAATTCCAACTGATCATGGCTGGCCGGGCCTGAAAGTACTGACAATTGCACCATTGCTCGCTGAAGTCATTCAGCGTATCCATAGTGGCATTTCGGTTGATACGATTTTTAGGGGCAAGCTGGTGTGAAAGCATTGAAGCCGGGTGCCCTTTGGGCGAAGCATCGAAGCATTGAAGCATCGAAACAATGCTTCGCCCAAAGGGCACCCGGCTTCGATGCTCCAATGTTCACTTGTTATGACTGAACAATCCCTCCCACATTTAACAAGTGCGGAATTGGCTGCGATGTTTGGCGATGATGTGACAGCATTGCAACGCTATCGTATGCTGGTTGCACTCATTCGTGAGCGCCGGCCGACAGCCGAGGTTGCGCGCGCATTTGGTGTGAGTCGGGAGAGTTTGCGGCGGCTGAAACGAGCGTTTGCACAAGGCGATCTAACTGCGTTACGATCGCGGCGGCGCGGTGGCGGCCATTTTGCACGCGGATCCGCGTTGGCACGCATGTTGCGCGATGCGTTGGCCCAGGATCCAAGTATGCCCGCTTCTGTGCTCTGGGGAAGGATTGAGATACAACTTAGAGCTCAAGGCTTGGCAGCACCACGTAGCACATTCTACCGCCTGCTCGCTCGATTGCGCGATGAGGAATCTGATGAGGGCGGTGGGCGCACAGCAGCGAACCTCTTGCGTGATGCACTCAGTGGGCTTCTGGAAGACCCGCCACTTGAGTTAGGGCGGAGCCAACTGGCTGAATTGATTCTGCCCGATGAACGCGATCAGTTGCAACGTGGCCGACGCCTAGCCTCTGCATTATCTGCTGCAATTGAGCAATTGCAACCTGCTGATGAGATCGATCCAAATGATCCACGCTGGCGCTCCTATCGTATTCTTGCTGGTGAATATCTTGATGCTCGTGAACGTAGTGAATTGGAAGATGAACTGGCGCTCAGTACCAGCACCTATAGTCGTGCGAAACGTGAAGCAATTGATCAGTTGCGCAGCATTCTTCCAAGTGTGATTGATGCAACACCCGTTCCACAACCACTTGCGAATCTTGATATTGAAGCGCTGAATGATACGATTCTTGATCTGCTTGCACTTCTTCCACTCGATGATATTCGTAACCTGGCTGCGGATCAGCGTAAAGCTGCGCTTGAGTCGTTGAAGCCTGTTGAGGCGCTCATTGCGGCATTACGGCGCGGGCGCAGACGCTGATATAGTGGCCATAATAAAAAGGGATACTCATGATAGACCCGCAAGAAGGTTCCTACATGCCGCTGGTTGAACGGATCGAGCGCGAAGCGACTGTTGTGGATGATCGGATTCTTAAGATTGATCATTTTCTTAATCATCGGATCGAGCCAGAGTTTATGTTGGAACTTGGCAAAGCCATGGCTGCGCGGTTGGTTGCATTTCAGCCAGATCTTGTGCTCACCGCTGAGGCGAGTGGTATTGCACCAGCACTTGTTACAGCATTGGTGTTAGGGTTGCCATTGATCTATGCCAAGAAATATGCGCCAGTCGCTGTCGAATCGCCTGAATTATGGCGGATCGTGCCCTCACCAACCAAGGGTGGCGAAGTGCGTTTAGCAATCTCTGGACGCTACCTTACCGCTGGTCGGCGTGTTGCGATTGTGGACGATTTTTTGGCGAATGGACGTACTGCGCTAGCGCTTGCAGAAATTGTTGCTGATGCAGGCTCTATAACCGTTGCTGCAGGATTTATTGTAGAGAAGCGCTTCCAGCATGGGCGCAACGATCTTGTCGCACGTGGGATTCCAATTATCACCCTTGCATCCGTGGCGCGCCTAGAATCAGGCCGCGTAATAATGGCAGAGTGAAGCGCAGAGCGCAGAGCGCAGAGCGCAGAGCGCTGGGAGGACGAGGGCTGATGTTTGCGCTTTTCAGTTCGTGGGTTGTTCGCGAAACCATTTCGCGGCATTCTGCTCAAAGAAGCCTTCTTGGCGTAGCTCAGCTAGCGCACGATTGACTTCGGTATGGAGTTGGAATGCGCCTGATGACATCGCGATGGTGTAGGGCTCAAATGTCAGTGCTTTGACGAGATGGAGTTCAGGGTATTGCTGAATCGCGATCAGTGCGGCCAGATTATCGGTGATGACTGCATCAAGCTTTCCTTCACGCAGGGCGTTTAGTGCATCGGCAGGGGTATCGTAGCCAAGATCAAGGATCAGTTCTTGGTGTTGCGCACGGGTGCGTGCATAGGTATCAGCATCCGAACCAAGTGCTACACCAACCCTTTTCTGAATGAGGTCGTCTTCGGTTGTGATTGGCGAGTTCGTACGGACAACCAGAACCTGACCGGCGTTGAAATAAAACTCCGAAAATTGGACACGCCAGCCTTGTTCTGGGGCGTAGGGTAGCGCAGAGATTGCTATATCAGCTTTCCCGGCTGCTATGTCGTCGTAGATCGAATCGAGGCCACTTGGTACGAATTCGGTTCGTAGCCCAAGTTTGGTTGCTACAGCGCGGGCCAGGTCAATATCGTACCCGCGCGGCTGATCGCCTTGGATGTCGGTAAATGGGCGGAACCCATAATCAACAGCGATACGTAGTGTGCCACGTGATTGTGCCGCTGCCCAGACTGGGTCGAGGCCTTGGCCTGCTACTTCGATACCTAATTCTGAACTGGCAGCCAAGATACTATAGCCAATCAGAATGACAAGTGCGGCCCAGCCCCAGCGCCCGAGCGCCCGAGCGAGTTGTTCTACACTCATTGGATACTCACCAAAAATCCTTGATCGTAGCTGCTACATTCAGTATACTCAAAAGATACAAATTTAGTTATGGCTATTGCATAACTATTGCATGTCGCAGTTGTTGATGCCACAGCGCAGAAGGTGAAGCCGATGGAACAGCCGCGTGAGCAGCAGCCCCCACCTGGGGGTGCGCCCTATCCTTATCCGTATCAGGCATATCCACAGCAATATGCCCAGCCCGCGCCGCGACCATCCGCTTGGCGAGTATTTAGTAGCTTCCTGCGCATGATTCTCCGCCGTATGATCTATGGCTTGGTATGGGTGCTGCGTCCGTTGCGCCCGCATGCTGGCTTTGTCTTCCTCACCGTAGTTTTGCTTGGTGTGATTGGCTTCCTCTCCTTCAATCTGTATGGGCCGAAGCTCGCGGCGCCAGCGGATCCGCGTGCTGCTTTGTTAACTCCTGCACCAGCGGTTGAGAACTACCTTACTGGCCGTAAAACCTATAATGCCGAACTGATTTGGGAGGCATTTAGTGATGATTATAAGGCCCGCCAGCTCCAGCAGGGCGGCTCGAAGGCAACAATGCAATCGAGCGCGCAGCAAGAAAAGAAACTTGGCTTGCAGTATCGTCAGATGCAATACATTGGTGGTGTAAAGCTCGATGATAATGGTGGCCATATGTATTACTATTCTGTTGAGATTGCTATCGGTACGGGAAGTGTGCGGCTGCCAATCATTTTCCGAACGGATCGCAATGATAAAATCGAGTTTTTGATCTCACCGCTCGATGATACAATCCAGCGGATCCTGAACCAAGGGCAGTAATCTGGCCATCCAACGTTGAGGGAGATGTATCATGGCACTAGAACCGTACCGCCCCGAGCC
>JANLSE010000441.1:0-15059 GCA_031362265.1 Roseiflexaceae bacterium | reverse complement strand
GCTGATCGTGGGTGAGAGCTCGGCCAAGAACCTTCAGATGCCTTTCACGTGGCTCCTGAAGACGATAGATGCGCAGGCTGTCGCTATGTAAATCGATTTCGCGTTCTATGGTATCAACGAGCAATGCCATTTGCCCAGCATCAACTATACACTCAAAGACCGACTTCTGCACGCGTTGGCCGTAACCCTCGCAGATTTTGGCAACACGCCATAGCCTCCTGCGACCTTCAGCAGTTTCAGTATTGACATCGTATGTTACCAGGATCTCCATTAGCCTCCTCTTAACGCGCTAAATATGCTGGATATTCTTCAATGTCATTGCGCAGATAACGTGCCAATAGCCGTGCCTGAACATATGGTATAAGCCCAAGCGGTGTTTTCTGCTCAAGTACTCGATGGTTTACCTCCTCTTCCTTTCGTTGCTGATATGCTTGTAGCACAATTTTGCGCCCATCGTCATTCAGATGCACAGCGTTGCCAGGCAATTCGGTAAAGTGATCTGCTTGCAATTGCTTACGGTTGATCAGTGTAATCGCTAGGCGATCAGCTATCAATGGACGAAACTCTTCCATGAGATCTAGCGCTAATGCTGGCCTGCCAGGGCGCAATGCATGCAGAAACCCGACCTGTGGATCAAGGCCAACGCTTTCCAGTGCGGCTGAACACTCAGCGCGCAAGAGGGCATAAAGAAATGAGATTGTCGCATTGACTCGATCACGTGGTGGACGCCGTGTTCGTCCATCCATGCTAAATGCGGGCTGCTCGCTACGCAGATGATACCCAAACACACTGAAATATGTACGCGCTGCATCACCCTCCATGCCGCGTAGCTCATCAAGGTTGCGTGTTTCCACGAGATGAATCAGAATTTCAGCGATTCGCGCAGCTGCCGCCCCCAGAGCAGTGCGCGCCTCTTCACTCGCAACTTCACGCGCACTACGCATGAGAACTTGACGACTATTCTGGAGCTTAGCAGCCACAATCTGGCGCGCAATCTGAAGTGCTCGCTGCCTATCTGAGAGTGCTAGATGCTGTGCGCGTCGCAGCAGAACATTCCCACGTGCTGGGCCTTCAACTCTAGCTTTGAACCGCCCACTGCGGCTTAGCCATACCAAGCTGCGGCCATCCTCAGCGCAGCGCTGAATCAGAAATGGTGTTAGTGTCACCCGCCCAAATACCACGATACCGGTCAATCGCAAGAGGGGCAATCGCAACTTGAGTTCTTGCTCGATTTTGACGGTGATCGCATCATGATCCTCCTAACTCTGCAAGTGGTTGAGGTCGAAACAGGGCGCGCTGATGAGCGTATAGCCGCTGGTGTTGAGCCACAACATCCGGCAAACACGAGTGAATGAGCGAGCACTTTGGGCAGCGCTCATCATTTGGTGCATGTGGCAATATCTGCTCGATTAACATTGTGCGAATAGCAGTTACCATCGCCAATGTTGTGTCTCGCAACTGTTTATCGAATATCACCTCGCGCCGCCGCCGAGTTGCTCCTTCGTAAATGATACCGTGTGGCACGGTGACACTCAGCATATTCTCTAGGCAGATCGCCTGCGCACACAACTGAATATCAGCATGAGTGTCATGACGGCTCAGTTTATATTCAACGGGAATTGGCACACCAGCGTGCCATTCCACCGCATCGGCTTTGCCGCGCAACCCATAACGATCCGACCAGAGTGGTATCGCTCGGTCAGTTGCGGTACCGCGATTAGGTGAATCGTCACCACTGTCAACACGCTGGTGCATAAGCTGGCCCTTAATCGTATATACATTCTCATCGAAGGTCTGCTCGACATGGATGAGCGCGCACTGACGCGGGCAGTAGCTATAATGTTCTAGCGCTGAAATCAGCACCTCTGGTTCGGATACATCTTCGCTCATATGGCGTTACCCCTCTACCAATCGTGTCAGCGTTACTGGCTCAGGTAGATCAACATCATTTACAGCAACATGGTAATCGCTGAAGGCGCGCGACGCGACGACACCTGGGTTAGCGGCGATAGTGATACGCTCCAGAAGTTTATGCGCGGGAGCATCGCCGAGATTACTGGTATGCGTGAAGATATACAGGCCACGGCAGGCCATCATCCCGCGTGAAGCTGATCGATCAGTGTCCCACATCATCTCAAGCGCCTTCCAGAAAATCGCCAGATCCTCAGCTGTCACACCCGTCTGCTTTGCAAAATGTGGGTTAAAGAAGCCATGCGCACGGTACAGGCCATAAGGGACGAGCGATTTACGGCCCATAGTCCCAAACTTGTCAGTTTCATCATCATCTGACCGTTTAGACTGCGCTTGATTCTGGGCAGGCCCAACGATAGAGATGTCCAACGGGACAATTGGATCAATTGAGCGTGCAAAAGTTAGCTGAAGTGGACCACGCACTTGTCCAGCGTTAGCTTCTTTCATACTCATGACTGCGCCAAACATACGAATATCGAAAAATTCTTCACACATCCATGCCCTGCCATCACTTACTGAGGCGGTTTTTTTTCCTTGTAAGCGCTCGCCAAACACTCGATTACGGGTATCGGTCAAATACGCTCCATGCTGAACATAAATTTTAAAGCGTTGCTCACTACCACGAGCTAGATCGACGTAGTCACGCACTTTACGTTTAATCGCCACATCGGTTACAAGCCCATGCATGTTCTCTGGGTCAACGCGTGGCAAATTTCCCGCGTCCGGATCGCCATTGGGGTTGCCATCAGTCACATCAAACAGCAGTACAAAGTCGTGGCGGCGAGTTGGATCGGTGATTAAATCAGCGTTCATGATTCACGTGCTCCTATATGTATTAATACAATTTTAACTACTCAGTTTCTTCGGTGATGAACAAATCGGCACCATCGCTTGCAGTCGCTTCAGTACGTTTGCGGACGGCAGTTGCCCGCTGAGCACGGTCGTGAGCCCGCTGGTGATAATAGCCGAGTGTGAAAAGCCCTTGCTCATATAGGGTAAGTGTGCTTGGGTAGGCTGGAAGATGCCCTAGGATTTCTTCCAGTCGTTGTTGCAAAATCTCATATAAACCACGTTTGTCGCGTCTAAGTGTAGAAAGATGGGGTTGTGCTCCACGGACAAGGCGTGCAAATACAGCAACAGGGGTTGCTGAAGCAGTCCCGAAAAAGCGATCTACGATACTAGCATTAACACCTGGTATGGCAAGGCGTTGAGCTTCTTCCAACACAGCAAGTAGTCGACCACACTGGTAGGCGGCGCTTGGGTGATCTTGTTCAAGCATAACCATGTAACCCTCCTGAAGATGTGGCTGTTGGCTCAATAGTACGAGTTTGATCAATGCAGCTTGTTGGCGGTTGACGCCCTGCTCAGCACGGCTACGACGCACTGCCTGATACAACATAGAAATCGGCAGTGGAATGCCAGTAAACGCAGTATGCAGTAGTGTGTGTGAAATACTGCCAGGCAGCTTTTCAAAGTCTGGCTTGCCGCTCTTGAGTGGAAGGGTGGCACCAGCAAGATTGCGGATACTAAGATGTTGCGCCGATTGCCCGTATTCATCGATCAGCTCCTGAAGCTGAAACCAGTGTGCTAGGTTTCGCTTGGCTTCACCAACAGTTGTGTCAATCCAATCACGAACTATTGCTCGCCCGCCACTACCAGAGAGCACAGTGGCATAGAAGGCAGTATCATCAATACCTGGGATGTATTTACCGGTTCTCGTCGAGTCAATAAGCACTTTGATTTGGGCTGCATCCGGCTTGTTGAGCGCTGCACCAAAATCGAATGGCACTTCTTTGCGAGTCCAAAAGAGGAATGCCGCACCACCGATGATGATGCGGTGCTGCTCATTACTAAGCAGTTCATTTACAGCCTTGGTAAAACGCTCACCGCAATTGGCGCAGGTTGGGGCAACGAGCGATGCTTCCAGACCATATGACTCGAATGCAGGGGCATTGGCCGAAATGATAGATGTACCGGCGGTCTGCCCACCAGGAACTCCTTTGACCTTGCCTTGCAGTCGATCCAATACCGGGCATTGCTGCCCACACACAATACACTGCATGATTACCGCATCTTGCGCAGCTGGATCGTGTTCGGCTGCCCAAAAAGCTTGTACTGCTGGTAGTTCGGTCGGGAAGCTTCCTTCGATACGAAAAGTCATTAGTGCGCCGCGATCAAAATCATTTGGCAGTGTAAGCAATGCCACCCCATCTTGAGCATAAAATGCTTGAATCGCTTGTAGCTCAGGCTCATTGGTTGTTACCGCACAGCGATCCAGAATCTCGCGGTAGGCCGCGTGGCAGGCGGTAACGCGATCTGGCTTCGAGGTTTCACGCCCCAGCGCAAGGGTATATTCAGCATTATCGGCAAGGAGTAGTGGTTGTATCCCTACAGCGCGCGACACTTGTGGCATTGTGTAGCGTTGGCCTCGTTTCGTCTTTGGGTTAGCCGGATCCGCCGTATCAGTAATGCCAAGTGGCTTGCCAGTTGCATCAAGTTCGATGATATAACGCACCACAGTGCTACTATAGAGCTTGGGTGGCATATCCATGTGTTCGTCGGCATATTCTTTCAATCGTTGTAGTAACATCTACTCCTCCATTGCTTGCGGAATATGGAGTATGCCACGCTCAAGCTGCGCATTGAAGAAACGTGGTTGCCCGCGCCCCGAGCCATCAGGAGCATAGGTCACGTCCAACAACATCGGCCCAAGGTCATCAGTCAGATCAATTGGCTGCTCACTACCATCACATGCGGCGAAGCTGGCGGAAAATTCGCGGCAACCAAGAAATGGTGTTGCGAAGCAGCGCCCATCCCGCACCCGGCGGCGGAACTGATCCCGATATTTGGCGACATCAGCATCGGCATGCGTTTTTAAATCTACATGAGACTCGATAACATACGCAACACTTCGCAATCCTAATGTATGGCGCTGTGAACGGTCGGCTGCGCTATCATATCCACCGCCATCCTGTCGCCATGTCGCGGCAGATCGATCACTTTGGCGAGAATTGACTTCGTTGCGCAGGATCGAGAAGTAGCGAATCGGCTCTAATACTTTGATGTTTATCACCCGCCAACGAAACTCTGGCTTCCAGAAGATCGCATCCAGTACCCCCCGCGCGGCGGTTGGCGTCATTACCGGGTAACTAACCCGTTCAACCTTCATCTCGGGGCGCGTAAAACAGGCCCACTCTCCCCATACGCGTACACTCAATAGTGGATAGGTATCTGCCATTGCGTTCTCCTTTGGTAGGCTACCAATTAGTAAGCTGTGAACGATCATCGTCGGCAATCAGGCCGCGGATCGGGTCATATTTTCCACGCCAAATGCCAATTGCGAGTTTACCTTCTGGGTCAATTGGCTCTAGAAAGCCCTGTGTACGATAACGTTTGGCTGCGGCAGTTCGAATCGATACAAGATAGGGTTGGATTTGGCGGAGTGCGAAACGTGCGCGCATTGATTTGTTGCGAATTTCCTGAATTGCTATTTGTACTTGTTGTTGTGCGGCTTTGCTGCCATAGGCAACAATTACATCTTCGGTATCTTCATCAATCATGCGGAATTTTTTCGCAACCTCAGTGAAGTTCCATGCCTTCCGTAGTGCCTCGATGTTTTCACGGTCGAGTGTGATGGTGGCAAATAGTCTGCGAAAGTATGTGGTCATAGTCTGCGGGTCATCTGGGTTCAGGTTACCACTCTGAATCATACTCCGCGTCAAATCGGTTGCGGTACGATATGCTCCTGGAGGTAATGCGCCTTCTGCTGGGTCAAAGACAACTACGCGTCCATACGCCAATTTCCCCTCACGGTTACAGCGCCCGGCCGCCTGAATGATTCGGTCAAGTGGCCCAAGTGCACGTAATACAAGTGGGAAATCCAAATCAACACCCGCTTCTACGACTTGAGTTGAAATCAAACGACAAGGTTGCGCGGCCTTCAGGCGGCGGCGTACTTCGCCGATTACCACCCGCCGGTGTGCACCACACAGCAAGGTTGAAAGATGGAGCGCATCGGGATCATCAACTGCATCAAGCAACGCTAATACATCACGTTTGGTGTTGACGACCGCCATAGCTTGGCGTTCTGTGCGCAGTGTTTCAGCAACTTCCTCCCAGGCAAGCGGCGTAGCTGTATTCCACTCATAGCGCACCCGGCTTAGTTCCGTAAACCAGCGCGCCGCATCAGGGAGAATGTCATAGGCAGATAGGCCTGCAAAGGCACGGACATGTTCAAATGCTGGCTGGGTGGCTGTAGAAAGCACAACAGTCGTGCCATAATTAGTACAGAGTTCACGGAGCACACTCAGGATCGGTGTTAGCAAATGCGGCGGCAACGCCTGAGCTTCATCAAGAATAATTACACTCCGTGCGAGGCGGTGTAACTTGCGGCAGCGGCTGGTCGAACTTGCAAGGAGGCTTTCAAAAAGCTGCACCGTAGTTGTCACTACAATTGGTGCGTCCCAATTCTCGGAGGCCAGTCGTCGCCAACGATCATTCACTGCGTCATCTGCCCCCTCTTCGGCACGACCATCAGCACCACTATGATGTTCAAGTACCATCAGGTTGTCATCACCATCACTTGCCTGAAACAAATCGCGATACACATCAGCAGTCTGTTCCGTGATACTAATGAAGGGCACTGCGACCACTATCCGACGCTGCTCATGTCGAATGGCGTGGTGCAACGCAAATGCCATGCCTGAGCGCGTTTTACCACCCCCTGTTGGGATAGCAAGCCGGAATAGGCCAGGAGGTTGTGAAGACGCTGCAATACAAGCCTGATAAAAGGTATGGCGCGCCTGGCTTACCAGATCTTCATGTGCGCCGGAAAGCTGTTGTTGTGCGGCATCGAAGCGTTTAAGTAGAGTTGCTAGTGAAATTGTTGTGCCGCGATGGGCCGATTTGTAAGGGCTACCATGCTGCTCAGTATCAAGATAATCGGCATCAACAAGCGTTGAAAAAAGCATACGCAGGAATAACTCTGCACACTCAGCACTCTTCACAAAGGCTGGTACATGCAATGCCTGTATTGTGTCTATCTCAGGGATAATGCTACGCATACGAGCGATTGAGGCCTCAATGGATGCTTCGGTTGTCCCTTCAACCTGATCTTTCTGGCGGTCGTTAAGCCAAGCCTCGAATTCGGTTTTACTCTTCAGCCCACCATGATGCCCTTGGATAAGCAAGGCGAGAGGCGCAAGTTGCCGAAGCGCAAGTGTTGCTCCCGCTGCCTTGTGATCCGGCCCACGGCCTTTGGATATTGGATTCGCATAACAACGCTGGAGGTAGGCTTGGAAGTCAGGATTACTCTTGCCAGTATCATGGAGTAGGCCAACCCAATAGGCCAATTCGGCACTATCAAACGGCTCAGCAAAGCCGCGTGCCAGCTCCGCAACATGTCGCGTGTGCTCTTCCAAGGTATGCCATTGCTCACTCCCAGGAGCTGGTGTATGCGCATACAACATGCTCTCCCCCTTCAACACTCATCCTGCTCATGAAAACCTTGGCAGATAGGCGAACGCTATTCCTCGACACAATCATGGCTGTAATGTAGTTATGCTTCCATCTTCCATCCTACACCACCACCCTCCCGCAAATGTGCACTCCTGTCTCCGTGTCTCCGTGTCTCTACCCCAACTCTACCACGCGACCCTGCGATATATACGCAGTCTACGTTGAATATTGAGCGAGAATCGCCTGTGCTTCGTTGCGAATCGCCTCGGCGAGTGATTCTGGAGCAAGAACGCGTGCATGACCACCATACGAAAGCAGCCAGCGGCGTACCTCGTCCAAGGCACCATTTTGAAAACGTAGGGTGAGTGTGCCATCGGCATGTTCTTCGATCTGTTGGGTTGGGTGCCATTGGCGCTCGCGAATGTAACGCGCTTGGTAGGCATCAAACCAGACGGCGATTTCAACTGCCTGATCGCCACGCTCGGCCAGAAATCCAGTTGCCAGATGTGTGCTAATTGAAAAATCCGGGTCACGATGGAAGCGTTGGCGCGTCAATACTTCCCACTGCTCGATGCGCGCAACTGCGAAATTACGAAACTGTTGGCGTAAATGGTCGAAGCAAATTACCTGCCAATCACCACGCACATTGTATAAATGGTATGGCTCAATCAGGCGCTGGTTGCGCTCGCCGCGGCTGGCGGTGTAGTAATTGATCTGAATTGGGTAATGCTCAACAATTGCGTTACTTAGTGCAACAAGCAACTCTGGGTTGGCAGTGCTAGTTGCCCCAGCCTCAAATGTAAAGTGCTGCGTTAATTGACCAAGATCGATGCGAAGTGCCTGCGGGAGATGCTGGGCAAGCTTGGCGATTGCACTACGTAATGGATTCTCAAACGAAGTCCCAAGGTAGCGAGCGGTTAGTTCGGCACTCAGAAAGAACGCAAGTAATTCACCCTCAGTTGTGACAATCGTTGGCAGCGCCCAGGTTGTGTCAGTATAGTAATAGCCTTTTCGACTGCGGCTGTACTTGATGGGAGCGCTAAATTGTGTGCGCAAATACTCCAAGTCTTCATAGATTGTTCGCTCGCGGTTCTCGAAACGCTCGACTAATGAATGTAAACTTGGATAGCTACCACTACGGATCAGTTGATCGATTTGGATGATGCGATTTAGTTTGAATGACATATGAACTCCTCATCGTTTGGATACTGTTAACGATAGCATACGAATCATGAAAATGCAGCACAGTTTGTCGGGATAATGATTGCAAATTTGCCACTGCTGTGAGGTTACTAGGCTCAATCGGTGGTGTGCAAGAAGATGCATACTAACCGATTCCCGATATATCCAACTCCCGTTACAGTGTACAAACCTATCAATATGCTATAATATGCCTTGAGTGCCCAGTGTTCATAGACCGAGGTAATCTGGATGAGTATGTCGGCAGTTGCACTTCCGATCAACGAACTCGTCGCGTTTTGCCACGATTGGCATATTGCAGAGTTGGCGGTGTTCGGTTCGGTGTTACGTGATGATTTCCGGCCAGACAGCGATATCGATCTGTTGGCGACCTTTGCCGACGATGCTGATTGGAGTCTACTTGACAGTGTCCGGATGAATCAGGAAATTGAAGCACTCCTGCAGCGCCCGGTCGATTTGGTGAGTCGTCGAGCACTTGAACGAAGCGCCAACTCCTTGCGTCGTAATGCAATCCTCGCATCTGCACAAGTTATCTATCCTCGCGAAGAGGCACGTCATGTCGCGTGATGAAGCTACACTTCTTGATATTGTGAATGCAGCTTGACTGATCACAGTCTTTCTCGATGATGCATCAAAGCCTGAGTTTCTTGAAGATCGCAAGACACAATCGGCGATCTTACATCAACTCATGATAGTTGGTGAAGCTGTCAAACGCTTCTCCTCCGACTTTCGAGATCAGCATCCGATTATTCTCTGGCCATTGATCGCAGGCATGCGTGATCGGCTGATCCATGGCTATGACAGTGTAGATCTTGATCAAGTTTGGGCAACTGCCTCGCGTGATATCCCCGCACTCCTGAGTCGTATTGAGTCCTTGAGCTCCCCGCCACCAACGGCGTCGACGCCATAGCTCCCTCACTCCGCTATGTGCACACCGGAAAGTACAGATACAGGCAGTTCCTCACAGATTATGTCCAAGAAATAGATCAATTACCAGCACCTGTGCCAGTAACCAAGGTAAACTAATGACAACAATGCTCACTGTCGATGACATGATCCTACAAATCGATGCCAGCGGCGCACCAGTACGCTTTGAGTATGTGCGTGGTCGAATGAAGTGGGAAATGAGCCCTTCACCATCACACTAACCTGAGCTTCCCCAAAGCTTCACACTGAAGCACTACTGAAAAAATTAGGTGCTCTCAATACCTCGTGTTCGCCCACCTGCGTTTCCACTACTCTTAACCATTTTCCAACATCATGGTATACTCTGCACCATAGCAACCCCACTTGGTTCACAGGCGAACACAATGTTCGCCCGTACGGTGGTTTTTGGTTCCGTTAGGTTTTGGTTCCGTTCGGCTGCGCTCAGGGCAGGCTTGGTTCTGCGGTTCCGCGGTTCCGCGGTTCTGGTTGGTTCTCGGTTCCGCAGTTCTGCGCTATAAAGGAGTACCACATGTCCCCTCGTTTCCTTGCTGCCGCGAACGCATTGGCAGATAAAATGACCGCCATCCGTCGAGATCTGCATACCCATCCAGAATTAAGCTTTCAGGAAGTTCGCACGGCACGGATTGTTGCCGAACAGCTTGGACAGCTTGGCTATGAGGTGGTAACCGGTGTTGGCAAAACCGGTGTGGTTGGGCTGATGGGTGGCGGCAAGCCGGGTGATCGCACGGTGCTGCTGCGCTTCGATATGGATGCACTGCCAATTCATGAGGAAAATGATGTTCCGTATCGCTCGCAGACAGCCGGTGTGATGCATGCATGCGGCCATGATGCGCATGTTGCGGTCGGCCTGGGGATCGCCGAAATGCTTGCCACAACCCGTGAAACCTGGGGTGGCACGATTAAGCTCATGTTCCAACCGGCCGAAGAAGGTTTTGGTGGTGCGATGGCTATGATTAAAGATGGTGTGCTCGATGGCCCGCGCCCAGATGTCGCACTTGCCCTGCATGTCTCCTCCGGCCATCCGCTTGGCAAAGCAGTTGTTCGCAGTGGCGCGCTGCTTGCTGCCGCCGATCTGTTTGAGGTGACCATTCAAGGGAAGGGTGGCCATGGTGCTCGGCCACACGAAACGACAGATGCTGTCATGATCGCGGCGCAGATTGTCGTCGCCCTCCAAACAATTGTGTCACGGAATATCGACCCAGAACAGGTTGCAGTTGTGACGGTTGGTAGCATTCAGGCAGGAATCGCCGGCAATGTGATTGCCGATTCGGCCCTGCTGCGTGGTACGGTGCGTACATTCGATCCTGCAACCCGCGATCTCATTCATCAACGAATTGGTGAGATTGCTACCAATATTGCGGCTGCCTTTGGTGCAACTGCAACTACCACCATGCCATTTACTACATCGCCAACGATCAGTGCGCCTGGGCCAACTGCGATTGTGTACGATGCCGCCTGTGAGGTGCTTGGCGCTGAGCAGATCAATACGACCTTCCGAACCACTGGCGGCGAGGATTTTGCCGCAGTACTTGATCGGGTTCCTGGCAATTTCTTCTTTATTGGTGGCCGCAACGAGGAACGTGGTTTTGTTGCGCCACACCATAATCCCCATTTCGATATTGATGAGGCCTGTATGCCACTCGGCGCTGCAATTCTGGCCGATGCGGCTGTGCGCTGCCTTGAAGGGCAAGGGTAAAGGTAGCGTGTAAGGGAGAAGTTACGCGGAAACGCAAAGGCGCAAAGGTGCAAAGGTGCAAGGTCAATAGTTATCTTTGTGTCTTTGCGTTAAACGTCCTCGCCTTCTGCTTAATGTGTAGTCATCGTAGTATTGCAGTCCTAACTCATTCGTAAACGGGAGAGGTCATTCTGGTGCATCAACTTGTGGTTCTTGGTTCTGTCAGGCTTGCTATAGTTACGTGCTGGAATAGCTCATGGCTGGAGAATTACTCATGCGCCGATTAGCGCCTCTATTTGCACTCCTATTGCTCAGCGCGTGTGTCCAACCTGTTACAACGCCAACCGCCACACCGCGGCAGTTAGTGGTGATCCCGAGTGCTACGCCCCAAGCACAGGGTGTTGCCACTGCTCCACTGCCGGCCTTGGCCACGCCGCTACCAACAGCGGTTATTCCTGGTGGGGCAACAGCAGTTGCCGCCAATGGTCAATTGATTACAATCGAGACTCCCGCGGTTGGTACGATTGTTGGCAGCCCGGTGACGATCACCGGCCGTGCGACTCGTGATCCTGCTAGTGGTCAACTCAGCTTTGCTGTACGCGATGCCAAGGGTATAGCGATTGGTGGTGGGAGCTTTCCGACGGTTCCATCCACGGCTGGCGCTACATTTGTTGCTTCGATTGTCTTTAACGCGCCACCCAACGGTGGCCAGATCTTTGTCGAAATTGCTGATCCTGGCCGTGCGACAACATCGATCCAGTTAATGGTTGCACCACCCCAGGCGATTATCTTTGAAAGCCCAGCACCTGGCACACAGGTTGGCAGCCCGATGACGATCACCGGGCGTACGGCGCGTTACCCCTTCCAAGGTGCATTGAGCTATAAAGTCTTCGACAGCAGTAATCGCCAATTGGGCGATGGATTGGTTCCGGTGCAGGGCCAGCCTGGGTCGCCAGGGACTTTTGTTGCCGAGGTGCGCTTTAACTTGCTACCCGCCGGTGGCGATATCCGCGTTGAAGTAACAGATGTCGATGCGGTTAGTGGTGCGATTGCGGCAAAACAGGCGCTACTGGTGAAAGTGGCAGCTCAACCAAACCCAACCAGTGTTTCATCGCCGACGCCACTGCCGAGCCAGACGCCACTTGCAGCCACGGCCACGGCACAACCAAGTTCGCTCCAAATAACCCTCGATAGTCCGGTAGCCGCAAGCCAGGTTCATAACCCATTCCCCGTCAGCGGGCGGGTCAGTGTGGTTCCTGCCAGTGGCCAACTGCGCTACCGAGTACGTGATGCAAACGGCAAAATTGTTGGCGAGGGGCTGATTCCAGTTACAGGAACAGCTGGCCAGCCAGCTACGTTCAATGGCCTGATTGGATTTATTCTGCAACAGAATAGCTTAATTGTGTTGGAGATTGGTGATACTGATCCAGCCGGAAATCTGCGCACCAGTGCAATTATTGTACTGAATGCGGTTGTGTAGCAGGACGGAAACGTAGGCATACAATGGCGCAGAGAGTAAACAAACCATGAAATGTCATCACAACAAGCATTTCGTATCTTTGCGCCTTTGCGCCTTTGCGTTAATCGTCTCGCACCGAAAACGAGGCACAGGAATATCGGGAACGGATAGACGATGAAAAGCTACGCTAACAGACATGTTGTGCCCTTGCGTTAATCGCCCCGCGCTTCACACCATTCTACTGGTAAGCGTACCTAGGAAACGCCGCGTTAGATACAGGGAGTTCGCATGCGGATTTCGCTCTTTGTTACCTGCTTCAACGACACACTCTTCCCAGAGACGGGTCGCGCTACGGTACAACTCTTGGAGCGGCTTGGGCATCAGGTAGAATTTGATCGTGAGCAAACATGCTGCGGCCAGATGCATGTCAATACTGGCTACCAGCGTGAGGCCATTCCCTTAGTTCGGCGGTTCGTCCAGATCTTTCATAATGCGGAAGTGATTGTAGCTCCCTCAGCATCATGTGTTGGGTTGGTTCGTGATCTCTATGGGTATATTGCCGAACTTGCCGACGATCCCGTGTTAGCGCAGGAAGTTGCAGCGCTGCAGCCACGTGTATTTGAACTAACCGAATTTCTGACACGCCAAGGGAACGATGATGTTGGCGCATATTTTCCGCATCGCGTTACCTACCATCCCACCTGCCATTCGCTACGAGTGCTGCGGGTTGGTGATGCGCCATTGCGCCTCCTGCGTGCCGTTCGTGGCATCGATGTTGCTATGCTCCCAGAAGCCGATCAGTGTTGTGGCTTCGGTGGTACGTTTGCGGTGAAGAATGCCGATACCTCAATGGCCATGTTGGGCGATAAGTTACATGCCGTGCGTGAGACACGTGCCGAGATTGTTGTAGCAGCCGATAACTCCTGCCTCATGCATATTGGTGGTGCACTGCATCGCCAGCGCGCAGGTATTCGAGTGATGCATATCGCCGAGATCCTCGCTCAAACAGAGTCGTGATATTGAACGCAGGAACGCAAGAGCGCAGGAACGCAAGAGCGCAAGAGCGATGGAGTAGAGTTATGTATTATGCGCTGTGCGTTATGCGCTGTGCGTTAGGATAGTGGTGCATGAAACCTAAATCGGTTCTAATTGAACTCCAGCCAATATTTGAGAAGAATGCCCCCGCGGCGTTGGCGAATACCCAACTGCGGCGCAACATGGGGAAGGCCACCCAAACGATTCGGGCGAAGCGTGCGGTAGTGGTTAGCGAGATGGACGACTGGGAGGCATTACGCGAATCGGGGCGCGCAATCAAGGAGCGCACACTCCGCCATCTAGAAGATTACCTGATTGCGTTGGAAGTAGCGGTGCAGCAGGCGGGTGGGCAGGTTCATTGGGCACAGGATGCCGCCGAGGCCAACCGGATTGTAACCAAGATTGTCCAATCGCACCGTGCGCGTGAAGTGATCAAGGTGAAGTCGCTAACGACTGACGAGATTAAGCTCAATGCTGCATTGGCCGAAGCTAAAATCAATGCAATCGAAACCGATCTGGCCGAGCTGATCATCCAACTCGCCGGTGAACATTCATCACACATCTTGGTTCCAGCCATCCATAAGAATCGTTCTGAAATCCGCGAACTCTTTATGCGCAAATTGGGCATTGCTGAGCTTTCGGATGAACCAAAGGCATTGGCCGCCGCAGCACGCACCTATCTGCGCCAGAAATTCCTGAGCGTACCGATTGCGATTAGTGGCGCAAACTTTGCGGTTGCCGAAACCGGCACGATCTGTGTTGTCGAATCAGAAGGCAATGGGCGTATGTGCCTTACACTTCCGAAGGTGCTGATTTCTGTGGTGGGAATCGAGAAAATTATTCCGACCTTCGGAGATTTTGAGGTATTTCTACAACTGCTGCCACGCTCCTCTACTGGCGAACGCATGAACCCGTACACATCGCTCTGGACGGGTGTGACACCAGGGGATGGGCCGCAGGAGTTCCATTTAGTGCTGCTCGACAATGGCCGCAGTACCATCCTGGCCGACCAAATCGGGCGTCAGACACTCAACTGTATTCGTTGCTCGGCCTGCCTGAATATCTGCCCGGTGTATGAACGCACCGGCGGCCATGCGTATGGCTCGGTCTACCCCGGCCCAATTGGCGCGATCTTGACGCCACAACTGGTTGGGGTTGAGCATGCCAAATCGCTACCGTATGCCTCATCGCTCTGTGGTGCCTGTTATGATGTCTGCCCGGTGAAGATCAATATTCCCGAAGTGCTGATCCATCTGCGTGGCGAGGTTGTTCGCCAGAAGCAGGATCATGGCATACTGCGGGCAACATTCGATC
>JANLSE010000374.1:0-28662 GCA_031362265.1 Roseiflexaceae bacterium | reverse complement strand
CAGCGATCGCTGGCGATGCAGCCGGCAACGCCGATTTCGCAGGAATCGGTGCAACCCTGAATCGTGAGGAAAGCCGTACCCTGAATAGCGCAACCGCCTACCAACAATATCGTGCCTATACGACCTATTTGCGTAATAATGAAACTGGCCAGGCCATGGCCGATGATCTGGATGATTCAACAAAAACCATTAGTGATGAGCAGCGCACAATTATTGCTAATGAGCGTACTGCCAGCTGGGATCAGATCGTCGTTGATCAGGACTTTTTTCAGACACGCCATCTACGCGCTGATGGGACGTACAATGTGTTGCGCCAAATCGGTGAGAATGAAGCTGAAGATGCTCAACGGAAGGATATCGATCCTGACCCGCACTTTGCCGAATCGGATCGTCTACGCATCAAATCCAATCTGATGGTTGGCATGCTGATTCTTATGGCTGGCTCATTGTGGTTCTATACGATGGCATCCGAAATCAAACATGGCATTCGTTACCCGCTCGCAGGAATTGGCCTTCTCTGTATGTTGATCGGTACAATAGGTACATTCGCGATTGAGGTGCTGTGATGAGCACAGAACCAATCGTACAGGCTGCCGATTTCGAGGCAAGCGATGGCTTCAAACGCCTGACTGCGATCATGATCGCAACGGTTACGATCCTCGCGGCCCTGGCAGCATTCCTCCAAACAGACGCGGGTGGTAAAGCAACCAAAGCTAATCGCGATGCACAAACCTATGCGATTGAAGCGCTTGGAACACGCGCCAGTGGCCAAGCAGAAGTCGATTATGGCTGGTATGGTGCCGCCCATAGTTGGTATGCGCTCGATACACTGGCCCAATCCGCCGATCAACGAAGTGACGCCGATGCTGCCGCACGTTACCGCAAGGTACGCGATAAAATCGCGAAGCTGAGTAAGCTCCTAGATGAGCCATATTTTGACCCAAAAAGCGGACTCTACCCAGATGAGTCTGGCTACCAGGTGGACACCTATTTGGAGCGCTCAACAGAATTAAGCGAGCGATATATTATCTCTGCACAACTTAACAATAATTGGAACGATAAAGCCAATACCTACATTGTGCATCTGACGCTCCTCGCGGTTTCGCTAGCGCTGTATGGCTTATCAACTACCCCAGAGAACTGGACACGCTGGGTGTTTGCTGGTGCTGGTAGCCTGATTGTGCTTGTCACCGTAGGATGGATGACAGCCACAGTGCTAACACCTGTACAAGTGAATCCGGATGCAGCGATCAGCAGCTATGCCAAAGGATATGGGCAAGCCTGGCGTGGCAACCCCAAAGATGCAATCGCAAGCTTCGATGAGGCACTCAAACTTGCACCAAACTACGCCAACGCTGCCTATGAGCGCGGCAATGCACATTTCTCGCTTGCCAGCGATACAATTGGTACGGACCCAAGCGCTGCCCAGGAGGAGTTACGCTTAGCTGCCGCTGATTTTGAAACAGCTCGCAAAGCAGGCAAGGATGATGGAAGTGTAAACTGGAACCTAGGATGGGATTACTATCTTTTGGGGTTCTATGAGGAATCGGCTACTGCTAGCCGTAGAGCTCTTGAGTTTGACCCAAACCTCTTTGCAGTACGCTGCAACCTAGGGTTAACGCTGCTTGCCGATGGGAAGATCGATGATGCACGCCGTGAATATGCTGAGGCAGTACGTGGTGTAACCCAGCGGGTTACCGAAGCTCATGATGCTGGGCGTGAACCACCCTCCTCATTATGGAATTTACTCGACTCGTGCGCAATTGATGTCGATAACCTTGTGCATCGTATGGATGGCGAACCGCGCTTCTGGTCTCAAGCGCCACCACGTGAGCTTATTGAGGATAAACCCGAGGTGCGTGATGAGATTCAACGCTTGATCACCGATTTCAAAAGCACACTGGTTGCCCTAGAGTACACCGGAAAAGTTTCTGGTGAGCGGCCAAATGCGAATATCTCAGCATTTCGCTTTGTGACACATCGCCAGGATGAGAATGGTGATTACCAGTACGATAATGAAGGCTTTGCGATCTACGACCCAGTAGAGAACGCCACCTTCGCCAATGGGATCAAGAAAATTGGGGTTGAGTTCGATTATCAGGGCATTCAGAAAGGCCAGAAAGAGATCTGGAAGGTTTACCGCAATGGCAGCGAAGATCCTTCGTTACGTGTAGAGGCTGAGTGGGCTCTGGATGAAACCGGCACAGGGGTCAAAGCGATCTCATTCGCGTACAGCTCAGTCTTTGTACTCGCGAGTGGCGAATACACAATTGAACTGTATATCGACAATTACCTTGTACAACGTGGTACATGTATCATTGAGAACGCGAAGGAGTAATTCTTCGCGTCGCTGTGCTTGTCACTTCACTGCACTTGCCGCCAGCGCCTCCTCAACAAGATCGGTGCCAACCAACTTGAGGCCGCGCTGGCGGGCCAGCGTTTCGACCTGCATTTGAATCTGGCGACTGGCCGAAATACGCGGGATGAAGGGCAACTTCTCCAAAGCACCTGCCATTCCAAGCCCTGGTATAATGCGCAGCATGAAGAATACGCGCATTCTGATCGTCATGCTGGCAGCACTGCTGGTGGCATGCGCAACGCCAAATACTCCAAACCAAACAGTTATACCCGCACGCCCGACAACCATTCCGACTCCTGTTGATCCGGGTGTGCTGGGAATATCCGATCCTGCCGAGCTGCGCCGGCGTGTCCCTGCTCTCGTCGCCCGCGATGAAGCCTTCGCAGATGCACTAATCCGACCCATTCCGGTTCTCCAATTGCGTGCTGGCCTCAGCTCAGAACAACTCACTGCTCAGCAAATAGCTCTCGCGACTCCAAGCTTCCTGCAATATTCCCGTGATGGGCATACCGGCGATGCGTTACGTAGCGAAATCTTTGGTATCTACCCAGCACGCGATAGTGATTACACACCACAAACAGAATCATGCCGCAGCTCGCGTTGCTTCCGTGTAGAGATGTATAACTATGCCCTGAACCTAACAAGTATCGCCCTTGTGGATGTCGTTCAGAATGTGCCGGTTGGCATCAGCCAACAACCAAATACCCAACCGGACATCCCGCCTGCCCTGACTGAATTAGCGGCCCAAATTGCGGCAGCAGCACCCGAAGTAGAAGCTGCACTGGGCAAAAGGCCAACCCCTGGACAGGCTGTCATGGCCAATACAAAGACCTCACTACGCACATCAACCTGTGAGCGCTCTAAACACCTATGTGTCGCACCAACGTTTGTTGAGGGGAACCGCGCACTATGGGCGATTGTCGATCTCACAGAAGGTTCGCTGGTTGGTGCGCGCTGGACGGATCTGGGCGTGTTTGATGGGCTGCGTATTACTGAGAAGCAACTCCAGAATGATGTTGTCACACGCCAGTACTGTGAACACGAAACAGCACTTCAACGTGATGGCTGGGCCATGCAATACATCCTGACCAGTTCGGATGGCCTACGCATTTCGGATGTAACCTATAATGGTCGTGCAATTCTGCGTAATGCTAAATTAGTGGATTGGCATGTCAACTATTCGCAACTCGAAGGATTTGGTTATAGCGATGCCGTTGGTTGCCCGGTCTTTAGCCAGGCAGCTGTGATTGCGATTGGCCCTCCCAGCATTCGAGAGCTTCTGGAGAATGGCCAGCCAGCCGGATTTAGCCTCTCACAGGGATACTGGAGCGAGTTTTGGCCGCAGCCATGCAATTATAACTACGAACAGATCTATGAATTCTATACAGATGGCCGTTTCCGTGTGAAGACTGCCAGCCTGGGGCGCGGTTGTGGCAACGATGGCACCTACCGTCCGGTATTCCGGATCGCGCTCGCCGAGGCAAGCACCTTTGCCCAATGGTCGGGAAGCGCCTGGAAACCATGGGAGCAGGAACAATGGGCATTGGAGAAAGCTGCACCCGCAACAACTGAGGGAGCTGTCTTTCGCTTCACAACCCAAACTGGCGGATTTCTAATTGAGCCTGGTCGTGGCCAGTTCCCTGATGGCGGGCGTGGCGATAATGCCTATGTGTATGTGACACATTACGATCCAGCCCGTGATGAGGGTGAGAGTGATATGATCACAATCGGGCCATGCTGTAATGCCGATGAGCGCCAAGGCCCAGAGAAATTCATTGATGCAGAGCCCGAATCGATTACCGACTCCCAGATTGTACTCTGGTATGTTCCACAATTAAAGAATGATGATACCCCTGGCAGTGAATACTGCTGGGCGAATAGCATCCTACAAAACGGTATCTACGAAACCAAAGCCTATCCCTGTTTTGCAGGGCCAATGTTTATTCCAATAGAGTGAGCGATGAAGCATTGAAGCATTGAAACAGCGAAGCATTGACCAGGTGATCAGATGAGTGGTTTTTGAAGCGAGGTTTGCTCCAACGTTCCAATGCTCCGATGCTCCAATGCTCTGCGCTTTCCGCTCCAATGCTCCAATGCTTGAATTATGCCCTCAAAACGACGACGCACAACCCAGAACGCACCTCCAGCCACGCCAGCAAAACCACAGCGTGGCTGGTTATGGTGGGCGCTTGGCGCTGGAACCATACTCATCATTGGGCTAGTTATTGTAGCGGCCCAAGCACAGCGTGGAGCCCTTAGTAGTGCCACGCCAGTCGTGCTGCGCCAACCTGGGCCAGTGACGGACTGCCGCAAAATCCCACGATTTGCGACTGCAGCGGGCTATGGTGCGGTTAACTTTGCTACCGACGACCGTGCGATCATGGGGCTTAAGATGTTCGATCCGGCGAATGCCGAGCGCATCTACCGCCATCCAAGTTGGGCGAGTGCAGGCTTCCTCGGCCCACTTATTGCCGATGGCCAAGGGAATTTGTATGTTGCCCCGGTACCACGGATTAACCTGATCGATAACCCCCCCGCACTTCAGAATAGGATCTATCGGGTGGATACTAATACTGGCGAGATGAAGCAATATCTGGAAGTGCCACCCGCCGCCCCACCATCTGTCGAAAACCCATATGGCATTCTAGGCATGACAATCGATTGCGAGACAAATAGTCTGTATGTCAGTTCCGTTGCTGGATCAGATCGACAACACGAGCGTGGGCGGCTCTTTCGCATTGACCTCAACAATGGGAAGATCGCTGCTCAATACGAGGGAGTGGACGCAATCGGCGTAGGGGTCTACAATACAGCACATGGCAAGCGCCTCTATTTTGGGCCAGCACGTGCTTCCGAGGTTCGTTCGATAGCACTAGATGACCAAGGCGATTTTGTGAGTGGTGAGCGAGTTGAATTTCAACTGGATGCCCCTAATGCAAGTGGCAATGATCGCGCACGCCGGATCAACTTCGATGGTCAAGGGCAAATGCTCGTCAATGGCCGCCAATTCGATTTTAACCTGATCGCCAATACGGTTCAGCCTAATCTGTTGTATCTATTTCGCTACCGCACGATCGATGATGGCTGGGATTTTGTGAGTTTTGACCCAAACTAGGGGTAATCGAGATCAATACATCGTCGGCCAGTTGTTAAAAGGAGAATTCATGAAAATCGGTGTCATTCCGCCTATTGCGGAGAGCGAAAGCCATGGGGGCATCCCAGGCTGGCAGGTTATTCGTAGCTATGCCCAGCATGCGGAAGCACTTGGGTTCGATTCGCTCTGGATCTACGATCATCTGCTCTACCGCTGGCCAGACGATCCTGAAACACATGGAATCTGGGAATGCTGGACATTGCTTACCGCATTGGCGGAAGTAACCAAACAAGTCGAATTGGGGACGATCGTCTTATGCTTACCATTTCGCAACCCAGCACTCCTAGCCAAAATGGCTGTCACTCTGGATGAAATCAGTGGTGGCCGGTTAATCCTTGGGTTAGGCGCTGGCTGGCATAAGCCCGAGTTTGATGCCTTCGGCTACCCATTCGATCATCTGGCCGGTCGTTTTGAAGAGGGTCTCAAAATCATCGCACCACTATTACGTGATGGCGCTGTCGATTTCGAAGGCCAGTATTATTCAGCCAAGAATAGCATGCTCGTGCCGCGTGGCCCACGCCCAGGTGGCCCGCCCATCCTGATCGCATCATTTGGCCCGCGCATGTTACAACTCACCGCACAATACGCCGATCAATGGAATACTGCATGGTTTGGCACCGTTGATGGTGTCGCCGCACGCCGCGCAGAGCTTGCTGCTGCCTGCGCCAAAACCGGGCGCGATCCTGCTAGTATTGTTTTGACGGTTGGTGTGAATGTCGCTTTCCCAGAACCAGGTGCAGATATCCCGCCACGTGAAAAGGTGCTCACTGGCAGCAGCGCCGAGATCGCCGCTGAATTACAACGCTATGCAGATGCTGGTGTGGACCATCTGATTTGTGCTGTGGATCCAAACACCGAGGCTGGATTAGATCGATTCGTTGAAGCAGTACGACTCTATCGCGGGAAGTAATCAGCATTGAGGCACTCTGGTTCGATTCTATTCACCATCACAGGCTTGTTTCATCCTGGGTGCCTTTATGCCTTGTATGGCAAATAAATATCAGGAATCATTATGCACATATGCGTCTATTGTGCCTCCAGTAATGCAGTACCTGCCGAATTCTTCCAAGCAGCACGCGCTATTGGTGTTGGCATGGCTACCCGTGGATGGCCGTTAGTCTATGGAGGCGGCAGTGTTGGCCTGATGGGCGCAGTTGCAGAGGCTGTTCAAGAGGCGGGTGGGCGAGTCATTGGCATCATCCCGCAGGGGCTTCTGGAACGCGAGGTGGGCTACCTGCGCGCCGATGAGCTCATTGTGACCCAAACGCTGCGTGAGCGCAAACAGATTATGGAAGAGCGTGCCGATGCCTTCATAGCGTTAGCAGGCGGGTTTGGCACACTCGAAGAGCTTCTAGAAATTCTTACATTACGGCAGCTTGATTATCATGATAAACCGATCATCATTGTCAATACTGCCGGATATTATGATTCGCTCCTCGCACAATTCGAGCAGGTCTACGCACTGGGCTTCACCGACGAACGTCATCGGCGTTTGTATCAGGTGGTGCGTGAGGTCGAAGATGTTTTTGCGCTCTTGGAAGGATAAGCACGGGATCACGAATGCTAAATGTTGCAATGGCTAAGCAAGCCTTTCACCGTGCTCATCTCTGGTTAACCCTAGATGGCCGCATGCGCCTTCTACAGCCGTGGGCACTTCTGCCTGCGCCATTAGTACTTGGGCTGGCACTGGCATTTCCGTTTCGCTGGTTGTTCTTCCTTGGCTACGCATGGCTTGTCTTGCTTGTAATCTGTTATATCTGGGCGCGATCAATCAGCAGCAAAGTGCGCCTTCAGCGCGCCCTGCATGATACATGGGCCGAAGTTGGCGATGAATTGACCGAACACTGGCTACTGGAAAACCCATCACGGCTGCCCTTGCTCTGGCTAGAAGTCGATGATGGCTCAACAGTTCCGGGCTATCAGGCACGCCGCATCGCCGCCTGTGGCTCACGCGAAACAGCTACCTGGCAAACATACGCACGCTGTAACCAACGTGGTATCTATACGCTTGGGCCATTGACATTGCGCTTGAGCGACCCATTCGGGATCATTGGCGCACAATGGCAACAGGGCGAGACCCGCCGGATTGTTGTGTATCCAGCGCTGGTTAAGTTAGCCGATTTACGGCTACCGCGTGGGCAAAGCGGTGGGTTAGCTCAGGTCGATCTGCTCCAACAAATGGCGACTCCCAGTGTTGGCGGGATCCGCGAATATGTGCCTGGCGATCTGCTTAGCCGCATCCACTGGCCAACGGTTGCGCGTAAGCAGCGCCTCATGGTCAAGGAATTCGATCAGGAACGCGCTGGTGCACTATGGATTGCGATCGACCTACGTAGCAGCACCTATACTGAAGCAATGCCACAGTTGGCACCTTTACCTGTCGAGGCAGGCAATACGTATACACAAAGCTCCCGTATTGCCGCCGCCGAAATTGATTTGCGGCCATCTACGCTCCTAGAGCTAGCCATTGTCCTCGCGGGTTCGCTTGCCGCACAGGCGCTAGCGGAGGGCCGTTCGGTAGGCCTGCTTGCGGATGATGGCCAACGACGGGTGGTATCGCCGGGCCAGGGATCACAACAACTATGGCGAATCCTTGGGGCGCTTGTCGAGATGCAAGCTACTGGCACTATTGCCCTAAGTGATCTGCTTGCACGCGGCCCAGGATCATATGCTGCACGCGCACCAGGCGCTGCGCTGGCACTGATCACGCCAGATCTTGGTGGTACCTGGGCTGCTGCACTAGTCGGTTGGCATTCTGGGCCGGTAGGCGGTGGGCTAGCATTGCTTGTCGGCCATCCTGGAACCCGTAGCGATGAACTCGCTTCACGTCTCGCGGGTATTGGGGTAGGGGTACAACTATTCCGGCTTGGTGAAGAACTGCGGCCACTTCGCCCGCCACGGCCACGTGCCACGGCACGCGTATCACCGCTTGGTCGAGTGCGGAGTAGCTAATCCCAACATACCAGAGCGCGTAATCAACCCCTGCCTCGTGGTGAGGGCGAACACAAGGTTCGCCCCGACAACCACCAATTTGTACCGGCGAACCTTGTGTTCGCCCCATACTTTGTCCCACCCGGCGGCATGCGGTGTGCTGTACCACTATGCTATACTTCCTAACATAGAATTACATCGTCTCGGAGGAACCCATGGCTCACGATTTCCGCGTAGATAGATTGATTCAGTGGCTTGCCAGTTTGGCTAAACAGCGCAGCAGGCAAACTCCCCTTTTGCTCGCCTCATTGTCACTTGGCCTTATGCTTATGCTTGCGGCCTGTTCAGCTGCTACTCCCACAGCGCCGACCGTTCCGGCTGGGCAACCACAGCAAACCGGCGACGTTACACCAGTTTTTGCCTTCTCGGAGGCTGTTGTTGGGCCAAACCGCATGGCGATTGGCCTTTTACGCAATGGTAGCCCAATTAACGACCCAGCAGCAACCGTGCGGATCAAGATATTCGATTTAAGTACCAATACACCAACAACACTCGCTGATGAGCCTGCAACCTACTATGGGCAGGGGTTACCAGCCGGTATCTGGGTTGCGAATGTGACGTTCAGTAAACCTGGCAATGTTGGTGTGGAGGTCGCCACTCAGCTACCTGGCCAGGCTCAGCCTAGCACGCGGCGCTTTAGCCTCATGGTACAGCTCGAATCGGAGGCGCCCATGGTTGGGCAAAATGCTATTCTCGCTGATACACTAACTGTTAAGGATGTGCCAGATATTAAGCAACTTACGTCTGGGCCAGAGCCCGACCCAGCGCTGTACCAGATTAGTCTTATCAATGCCCTCCGCAGCGGCAAACCAACCGCACTTCTGTTTGCGACACCCAACTTCTGCCGCACTGCCACCTGCGGCCCAAGTGTGATTGTGCTGAGCCAACTTCAAAAGAAGTTTGGTGATCGCATGAACTTTATCCATAGCGAGGTCTACCGCTACCCATTTGGCGATTCCGCCAAACTCCAGGCCGAAACGATCGCCAAAGCCGATTCCGAGGGTCGCAGCCCTACACCAGATGAGTTACATGCTGGGCTATCGGATGCCATGGCGACCTGGAATTTGTACTCTGAACCTTGGCTCTTCTTGATCGATTCGAAGGGCATTATTGCGGCACGCTATGAGGGTGGCATCACAAGCGAAGAATTGACACCATCGATTGAAAAGCTTCTTGCGGGAAGCTGATGAGCCATTGCTCACTACTTGATTGCTTCGACGAATTTCCCAAACACCGCTGCCCAGCGCGTATCGGCACGATCCCACAATTCCTCGGGGTGGCATTGAACCCCAAGAACGAAACTGGATGTTGTGCCTTCAACTGCCTCAACCACAGCATCTGTTGCACGGCCCACAACCCGCAACCCCGGAGCAATTGTGGCAAGTGCCTGATGATGGAGGGTATTCACAACAATCCGCTCAGTACCCAGCGCTTCGGCTAGCCACGAATCTTGTTCAAGGATGATCTCATGGGCGAGGAAGGCCATATCGCGCTGTTCAGTTGATTCGGCATGGTTGTGGCTGCCAGGCAACACACTGGGAATATCCTGGTGTAAGCTACCACCCATAGCAACATTCAAGAGCTGTATGCCACGGCAAATACCAAAGACCGGCTTGCCATCTGCAATGGCTCGGCGAGCTAATGCAAGCTCCAACGCATCCTGGCGCGGGTCGGCAATTTCGAGTTTGGCATGTGGCTCAGTACCATACTGATGTGGATGGATATCGGTACCACCTGCAAAGATCAGGCCATCACAGCGCTGATAATGTGCATCGAGTACATCCTGATTGTCTGTCTGATGGATGAGCGCTGGAATCCCACCAGCCGCCTCGATCGCACGTAGGTAGCTAATCGCATTACCATTCGCAGGTGTATACCACGAATCGGCATAGTTGGCACATGGAATGCCAATAATTGGGCGGCGTGGCATTATATACTCCTCAATCTGTCAACATGTTGCAACCATGATACCATAGCTTCTGCTAGGATTTGAGGTAAAGGGATTGTATACTACCATTGGAGCCGCTTAACGTTAGATTGCTAGAATGTTTCGTTGGTATTTGGAGATCATTGCCCCATGACCTTACGAACAAAAACGTTACTTATCATTGGGCTCACCATGCTAGCCCTGATCGCCTTACTACAGGCCGCCTCTGCATATTTCCTATTAAACGACTATGCCTCACTTGAGACGCAAAGTATGCGTCAGGATGTTGATCGTGCTCGCAACGCACTCACCGCAAACCTTGAGGCACTCGATACATCCACCCGCGATTATGCGTTCTGGGATGTGATCTATGATTATGCCCAATCACACGATCCAACGTTTCCTGCCGAAAATCTGGATGATGCGGCGCTTGAATCGCTTGGTGTAAACCTGACGATTATCACAGACGAGCAGGGTACTATACTCTTCAGCCGAACCCGTGCTATGGATCAGCAACCACCACCTGAGTTAGTTCAGTTGCTCGCAATAAATAGCCCACTCAACCGCACCAAAGATAGCACAGGTTTGATCGGCATCTTGGCATCGTCGCGTGGGCCACTCCTGCTGGCAGCCGAGCCACTCCTTCCAAATACCCGCTCAGGAACGCCACGTGGTACGCTTATCATGGCGCGCTTCCTCGATGATACATGGATCATGCAAATCGAGAAAATGACTCGACTTCAGATCGATCTGATTGCCCTCGATAGCCCTGATCGACCAGCCGATTTACGTGCGGTAGAATCGCTGCTACTTGAACAAACCATGCCGGTACGGGCAATCAACAATGATCAGATTGGCGGTTATACGCTCATCAAGGATGTTAATGGCAAACCATCACTCGTACTGCGTGTGACAGCCAATCGAACCATTTATCTCCAGGGGCAACGCAGCGTTCGTTCACAAGCATTGGTATTACTTGCATCCGGGCTAGCGCTTGTGATTCTGACTCTTATGCTGCTTGAGCGATTAGTCCTTGCACGGCTCGGTCGCCTTGGTGCGGTTGTCGAACAGGTGCGATCCAGCAATGACCTTGGTTTGCGGGTGCCAATCGAAGGCAGGGATGAATTGGCCCGGTTGGGTGGTGAGGTTAATAGCATGCTGGCCGCACTCGATCATGGGCGCCACGAACTTGAGGCGGCTCGTGATGAAGCACAGCAAGCAAACCAAGCCAAAAGTACCTTTCTTTCGAATATGAGCCATGAGCTACGGACGCCACTGAATGCCATTATTGGCTATAGTGAAATGCTTCGCGAGGATGCCGAGGCCGATGGGAATAGCAACAGTGCGAGTGATCTCACAAAAATCCACACCGCTGGTCAGCACCTGCTTGGCCTGATTAACGATATTCTCGATCTCTCAAAGATTGAAGCTGGGAAGCTAGAGCTTCTGCCCGAATCTATCAACCTTAGTGCATTCATTGCAGAAATTGCAGAGCTGACCGAGCCGCTGGTGGAGAAGAATAAGAACCAGCTTGAGGTGGAGCTTCCTGAACAGCCAGGTACGATCTGGATCGACCCAACCCGCCTCCGGCAGATCTTGTTGAACCTGCTCTCGAATGCGGCCAAGTTCACGGAACATGGCACAATTACCCTACGCGTGAGCCGCCCAGCAGAACAGGTGGTGTTTGAAGTGCGCGATACTGGTATTGGCATGACACCCGAGCAACAGGCGCGCTTATTCCAACCTTTTGTTCAGGCGGATGCCTCTACCAGCCGCAAGTATGGCGGCACTGGCCTTGGTTTGGCAATCACGCGCCGATTAGCGCAAATGATGGGCGGCGATATTACTCTGGCCAGCGCCATTGAGAGCGGTAGCAGCTTTAGTGTTGTTCTACCCGCCGGATACACACCGATTCCAACGCCCGGTATCACCCAGCCAGCGATAGCACCACCACATAGCCGCGAAGTTCCACTCGTGCTGGTGATTGATGATGATGCGGCTGTACGCGAATATGTTGAGCGCGCACTTAAGAACGATGGGGTACAGGTTGTATTGGCAGCCGGTGGTGCCGAGGGCTTGCGTATGGCGCGTGAATTACGCCCAGATGTGATCACATTGGATGTGATGATGCCTGAATTCGATGGCTGGGCTGTGCTGACTGCCCTAAAGGACGATATAGCCCTGCGCGCGATTCCGGTTGTTATGCTCACCATGGTCGATCAGCAAAGCACCGGCTACGCATTAGGTGCAGCAGCCTATCTGAACAAACCAATCGAGCGCGAACAACTCCTCGATGCATTACGCCGATTGAGCCATGTGCGCCAGCAGCGGCATATCCTGCTGATTGAAGATGACCCAACCACACGCCAAATGATGCGACGGCTGCTAGAGAAAGAGGGCTGGGCAGTACGCGAGGCCGAAAATGGCCGCATCGGCCTCCAACAGGTGAATGCTTCGAAGCCTGCGCTGATCCTACTCGACCTCATGATGCCAGAGGTTGATGGGTTTACCTTCGCGGCCGAACTCCGCCGTAACCCAGAATGGCGCGACATTCCGGTGATTGTTGTTACAGCCAAAGATCTGACTCCAGAAGACCGTATTCGACTGAATGGTTACGTCGAGCGTTCCATCCAAAAGGGCCTTTATCGCCGCGAAGATCTACTCGCCGAGGTGCGTGCGCTGGTACGGGTACGCAGTTAACCCTTACCGACAGCTATCCACAAACTTCTGGAACAGCACCTGCCAGCGCGGATCGGCCTCAGCCTGAAGCGCCTCGGGATGGCACTGAACGCCAATCAGAAAGTGGCCATTGTTGCCCTCAATCGCTTCAACCACACCATCAGGCGCCCAGGCAACCGGATGAACCCCTGGCGCGATATCCTTGAGCGATTGATGGTGCAATGAATTTGTGGCAAAATGGGTCGTACCAAACATCTGCGCGAGGTGCGAATCCGGGGCAAGATCCAGATCATGGGCCATATAGGTCCAATCCTGCTGGGCATATGAAAGGGTATGCTCAAGGTCGCTCTCCAGTTGCTCGGTGATATCCTGGTAGAGTGAGCCACCCAACGCAACATTAATAACCTGTGCGCCACGGCAGATCCCTAAGACAGGCTTGCCATCTTCTGTTGCCCAACGTGCCAGCGGAATTTCGGATTGATCACGGGCTGGATCCACATTGCCAAGCTTCGGGTGAGCTGCTTCACCATAGTATTGTGGGTGAATATCGCCACCACCCGAAAGGAGCAACCCATCGATACGCTCATACAACGCACGTAGAACTTCCAAGTTATCGGTTGGCGGGATGAGTAATGGCGCGCCACCAGCGGCAATCACAGCATCGATATATGTTTTGCGATGGCCCAGCGATGGTGGGCACCAATCGCGATCATAGAATGTTCCACAGGTAATGCCAATATATGGTCGTGTCATGGGATTTGCTCCATTTGCTTTGTATCGACAAGAACCAAGCCAATCGCCTAATCTGCGAATTATACCATGCCGCTTTGCTGCAACAACCCTCAATAGTGATGCGTATCAGAATCAGGATGTTACAATTGTTCAAGGAGGCTCGCCGTGCCGTTCTGTCCTCAATGTGGTGTCGATAACCCTGCCGCTGCGCGCTATTGCGATCAGTGTGGTGCAATGTTGATTCCGGTTGCCAGCCCAGTAGCCTCTGCGCCCGCAGCACCAGTTGCTGCACCGCTGGTAAATGCGAGTGTTGTCTGCTCACAATGTGGCACGCCAGCGATTCCTGGCGAAGCCTTCTGCGACACATGTGGCTCGCCGATTGGTGCGCCTGCACGGCCAGTGGCAGCTATTCCAACCCCGCCTTCGAGTACGGGCGTACCAAATCAAGTCAGCTACCCACCGCCACAACCCAGCGCGCCACCAGCGCCTAGCTATACACCAGCGCCAAAAGCAACCCACCTTACATCACCAACCCCAGCGGCACAGCCAGCTGCACCTTATGTGCCACCAGCGCCCGCACGGCTGACACTAAGCCCGGGCCGCCTTGTTGTTGTTGCAACCGGGGCGATCCTGATGCTGCCGAATCTGGCCCAAGCTGTGATCGGGCGCGCAGACCCTGTCAGCAAATTCTTCCCAGATATTGATCTTACACCATATGGCGCACTCGATAATGGTGTTGGCCGTAAACATGTGCGCCTGTTCATGAGTAGTGGTCGCATTATGGCCGAAGATTTAGATAGCACAAACGGAACCCAAGTGAATGGGCAGAAACTCCCGCCACGCCAACCGCGCGCTCTTGCAGCGGGTGATACAATCGTGATTGGGCGGTTAGCATTGCGCTACCAGGAATAATCTCGCTAGAAACCTAACTCCCGCCATATCATCCTTAATCCGACTACATCGTGAGGAACGCTATGGCACACTGCCCATCTTGCGCCGCACCACTCGATGCTGAGGGTATCTGTACTGCGTGCGGCGCACTCTCGCGGGGCTTCTTCCGTGGGCTGGAATTAGGCCGACCCCAAATTACAATGGCCGTTACACGTGGCCTGGATTTCTACCGCTTGCTCGAAGTAGCAACCGATGCCGATACCCATACTATCGCGCGGCGCTACCGCCGCCTGCGTGTCCTCTTCCCCGATGACCCAAGCCGGCTTGCGCCTGAAGTGGCACGCCGCCTCGAACTACTCGAACTTGCTGGGCGGGTTCTCACCGACCCAACGCTGCGCCGTACCTATGATGAGTTACGTGTTGGCGATACCCCTCCACAATTAGGGGTCGTACGCTGCATTGCGTGTGCGGCCCCACTTGAGCTAGGCGCAAGTAGCTGCCACTATTGTGGCACCACACGCCCAGCCACGCCACAACCGCCCGCAGCGCTACCAGAAATAGGCCCTCTGCCAACCGACCCAATCGACTATTATGCTTTGATTGGGCTAACCGCCGAACACCTTGGGCTCAACACACAACAAGCCCAATTACGCACAAGTGCCGATCACCGCTTCCGTCGCGATCTCCGCACAACATCAACCGCATTCATACGCCCACCAACACCCGAGGAGGTTGATGCCGCAGCCTATGAGCGCCAGCGGATAGCCTTGATCGGTGCTGGCGGCGATCCAGCCGAGCGCGAGCGCCGCTTCCAAGAATTAGAAATCGCGCGTCGCATCCTGCGCGATGAGCGCCGTCGGCCACAGTACGATTCACTTTTAGAGGCATTCGGCAAAGGGCTGATCGATCGTGGACGAATCGAATCGCTGCATCAGCTCCAGGAAGCCATCCTAGCTGAAATGCAGGCCGACCAGAATCAACCAGCGGGTGATGATCAAAGTGAGGGGCTGATTCATCAGGCGCAAGGCTACCTCGCCGCTGGCTTGCCACGTGATGCGCTCCCGCTCTTACGCCGGGCGCTTGCTGTAAACAACCCGCATCCCGATGCGCACCGGCTGTTTGTACAGGCCGCACTTGCGAGCGAGGATCCACTCAATCTTGGCGGGCATGTTCTACGCCAGATAGTACGTAGCATTGCAGCCACTAATGCCTCTGGAGAACAAGCGCCTGATGACGCCGCACTCAATGCACTCTGTACTGGCCTGCTGGCCCGCGATGAGGGCCATGATGCTCAGGCGGAGGTTCATCTGTATGCGGCAGTAAGCCAACAGCCACGGCTTAGTGCTGGCTGGCGAGCACTAGCAGCGCTGGCATTGACACGCTCTGAGTATGATCGAAGTATCGCCCACGCACAACGCGCAATTTCGATAGATTCACAGGATGAACGCGCACTCCTGCTGATCACCGCTGCTTGCCTCCAAGCCCGCCGCCACAACCAAGCACGCGAAGCCGCTGCGCAGGTCGCCCGTATTCGCGGTGGCGAATGGCAAATCGATACAATCCTACACGAGGTCGGAGGATGAAGCCTGAAACTTCTAGCTGCAGATTACGCTAGATCGTAAATTGTTCCAGATCTTGAATATGATCGTAACAATCGATTCCATTAATTTATGCTATACTCGCAAATCATCCGGAGGAACCCGCCGCAAATAAGCAATGAGGCTAGAAGCTAGGAGCAGTGCAGCGCCTATCTTTCGAACAGTGTTATGTTCCAGTGCTCTAATACTTCGATTTCGCGCAATGGCGCAACGATGCAAAGAAGTACTGGGGATCACATACTTCAATGCTTCAACGCTTCGATGCTCCGTGTTTATGAGAGGAGGCCCGACCAACCTCAACATTCCACATCCGATGTCGGTGTCTGCATCCTGTTGTAACAAGACAATGGAGAAACTGCTATGATGATCCAGGGCGTCTCGATCACCGAGATGGTTAACCAGAGCGTGACGGTCCTTACAAAGCCGAGTATTGCGACATTTGAGCAGTTCGAGAAGCGTGGCGGCCAACGCGAGGGTCTCGTTTATGTTGGAACAGCTGCGGCGCTGGGTGCTGTGGTTGCATTACTGGTTGGTGTATTTACACTCGGCCCGGTGGGTGGCATTATCAGCGGTATTTTCACCGGTATTCTGCCCGTCGCAGCCTACTTCTTATTCGGAACACTCGTTTACATGATTGGCTCGAATCAGGGTGGCACAGGCTCACGCGAAGAGGTCTTCTATACACTGGCCCTCTTCATTGCACCGATCCAGGCTGTTAGTGGTGTTGTTAGTGGTATTCCATTGCTTGGTTGCTTGGCTGCACCTGCAACATTGCTCCTTGGACTGTACCAGATTTACCTGGGGTACTTGGCCACACGCTCAAGTATGAATCTCGATCAGAATAAAGCCATTATCACGATGGTATTGGCCTGGATCGCACAAGTCATTGTCACATTTATTATTTTTGGCATCATGGGTGCACTGCTTGCTGCAGTTGGTGCTGTCATGCCCGTGGCACTCCCCACCGCCCCATAAGATACAGCACACAAACTCAAACCAGGGCTGATGCAGTGGTGTGGATTAGATCTCACCATTTCGTCAGCCCATTCTAACATTTGGCACCGTTGGCCTCTACGAGAGAATGCTATAATATTGCTACCATCGTCGACGAGGCATCCATGCAAATTATCAAAAAATACGCAAATCGCAAACTGTACCATACCAACCGAAAGCGCTATATTACGCTTGAGGGTATTGCAAACCTCATCCAAGCTGGCGAACCCGTTCAGGTGATCGACAATGAAACCAGCGATGATATTACCGCCCCGATTTTGGCACAGGTAGCAGCACAACCACGCAATGGTCTCTGGCCTTCAACCGGTGCGCTAGCAGATTTGATTCGTACCAGTGGTGATACATTAGCAGGCATGGGGCGTTCGCTCTTCGCTGGCATACGCGGCACATCGCTTGTTGATGCAGAGATTGATCGCCGCCTCGATATCCTCCACACACAAGGCCACCTTACAGCTGAAGAGGCCGACCGCCTTCGGCGGCTGTTACATCAGGCTGGGGCGAGTGATCTCACCGAATCAGGCGATCTAGCCAGCCACGCTGATCTTCCTAGTCGTGACGATCTTGATAAGCTGCGTGCCCAAGTGGATGTTTTAACAACAATGGTAGAACAACTACTCACTCAGCAGAAATAACACAGTATTGAGCTGAAATGCCAGGCACAAATAGTTGCTTTTCAGCTATTCATCAAGCATTTCCAGTTGCTGCGATTCAAACAACCCTTCATCGCTCATTATGAATAGACACATCCACGAAATCGATTCCAACCTTGAAGCTGCTTGGTTGCTACGCGACAGTAAGCAGGCAGAAACGCGTGCTAATGCGCTGGACATGCTTGATCGATCGCGTCATAGTGGATATCGGCGTGGTGAGGCACTGGCGCTAACCACACTCAGCTACCTCGATTTTCGTATACAACACTACGATATGGCGTTTGTACAGGCATTTGATGCGCTATCAATACTTGAGGCATCTGGTGTAGAACCTTGGTTGCCACGCCTGTATAACGTACTTGCGCTGATTTATGGTGAAGTGGGTGAACAAGCCCTTGAGCGCGATTATCTCCAACAACAAATTGAACTGAGCCAGCGCCTTGGTGATTTGGAATGGGAGGCGACTGGTTACCATGATTTAGCGATTCACCTCTCCATCCGTGATCTGCCTGCTGCACAGGACATGATGGGGCGTGCACTTACCATGTTCCAGAACGCAAACTTGCTCGATGGAATCGCATATGCACTATCCAATCTGGGTGAATTTTCGAGTAAACAGGCCGAATGGCAATTAGCCCACGACCTCAGCTATCAAGCATTGGTTATCTTCCGCGAAATTCGTGTTCACCAGATGCATATGATCACTGCAGGAAACTTGGCAAGCATTTGTGCCAAACTCAACCGTATGGAAGAAGCCGAATCGTATCTGCACGAAGCTATGGAGGTGAGTAACACCCATCTCTCGGATTGGTCGCGGGATGTGTGGCATCTGGCTGGCGATTATGCAATGGCAATTGGCGAATATCAGCGCGCTCGCGATTTTTATGAGAAGGCCTTACGAGTATCCGAAAAGACCAGTGCCCTGCCCTACATTTATAATTGCCACGCGAGGCTCGCAGCGTGCTATGAAGCATTAGGAGAAGCGGCCAAAGCACTCCAGCATCTCAAGCGCTTCTTTACGCTTAAAGAACAGGTGATGAATGCGGAGAATGAGCTAAAGCTACGTGCGCTAGAAGTTATCCACCGAACACGTGCGGCCCAACGCGAAGCTGATCTTGAACGCCAAAAGAGCCGTGAGCTACAGCGCTATGTACACGAACTCGAGATCCTGCAACGCCAACTGCGCGAACAGAGTATGCGTGATGCCCTGACCCACCTGTATAATCGGCGCGCCTTGATCGAACAAGGCGATCTTCAGGTTCAAATGGCGCTACGCTACAATACATCGCTGAGTGTGGCCATGTTGGATATCGACCACTTCAAGCAAATCAATGATACATTTCTCCATACTGTTGGCGATCAAGTACTCATCCATCTGGCCGCCATCGCCCGCCATGCCATGCGCACCATTGATATTATCGCCCGGTATGGTGGCGAGGAGTTTGTTATTCTCTTGCCGGAAACAGAACTTGACCAAGCACTGATTGCAATTGAGCGGCTACGTCTGGCGGTGGAAAATCACGATTGGGCGGTTATTCATCCACGGCTACGTGTGACAGTTAGTATTGGCTTGGCCGCCATCCGCGACGCTAAAAGCCTGGAAAGCATCCTCTATCGCGCTGATGCCAAACTGTATGAAGCCAAACATCTTGGGCGCAATCGCACGAGTATGTGAGATAGCCAGGCCGCTACTTATTCGGGCTCGGTATGGCGCTGGCGGCGTTCTGGCCGCACACTCCCAACTGCCGATAGTTTTTCGCCTAGTTGTTCCAGGCTTAGTAAGTTGTGTACTGGCAGAAAATCGTCAACATGTGGAAGCGCCGCCTGAATCCCTTGCGTCAATGGTTGATAGTTTGGGCTACCAAGCAGTGGATTCAACCAAATAAGCCGATGACATGTGCGCTGTAGTCGTTCGACCTCACGGCCAAGCAGCTTTGGATCGCCACGATCCCAACCGTCGCTAATCAGCAGCACCACTGGCCCGCGCCCGAGTACCCGCCGCCCCCAAACATAGTTAAACTGCTTGAGTGTATCGCCTATTCGCGTTCCCCCGGACCAATCGACGACCTGTTTGCTCACGAGCGCCACCGCATCATCGATATCACGCTCGCGTAGCAACCGCGTAACACGGGTCAGGCGTGTACCGAATACAAACGCCTCGACATCTCGCAAACCATTTGAGATCGTATACACAAACTGGAGCAAGATACGGCTATAGCGATCCATCGAGCCGCTGATATCGCATAACACAACCAACGGGCGTTGACGGGTGCGGATCTTCTTACGTGGCAGAATGATTGGTTCACCGCCATAACGCATGTTACGACGTAATACTCTCCGCATATCGATCCGCCGGCCACGTGGAGTAGGTTTTGTGCGCCGAGTACGGCGTACAGGCAGGCGCCATGCGAGGTTCTTCAGTAGTTCTTTACAGGCCTGCACTTCTTCCCAAGAGAACGAGCCGAAATCCTTTGTCCGCAACGTCTCGCCCTGGCTGTAGGCCATGGTGAGGCCAACCTTCTCCTCCTGCTCTTCACCTTCGCCCTCACCCTCATCCGAATCGCGGGGCGGTTTAGGCAGGCGCAGATTGCGTGGCGGGGTTTTGAGTACTGGCAACGCCATCATCATTGGGTCGAACGAGGGTGTACGCCAGAAGAAGGCAAATGCTGATTCAAATTGCGGTAAGTCCTCACGGCGACAGATCAGCGTTGCGCGTGCAGCATTACGAAAATCTTCACGCCCAATGATTGGAACATATTCCAGCGCGCGCACTAAATCTAATACTTGCCCACTGCTCACCTCAACACCCATGATTCGTAGCAAATGTGCAAAGGCCACGACATGGCTCATCAGATGACCAGAGGTTGTAGGCTGAGTTGCTGATTGTGTCATGAAGAGATCCCACCTACGAAGCATTGGAGCATTGGAGCAATGAAGCATTGGAGCGGGGTGCCCTCTGGGCCAAGCCGGGTACCCTCTGGGTGTAGCATTGGAACGCCACCTAGTCACTACCTCTCCGTGTCTCCGTGTCTCCGTGTCTATTGCGTTCTTGAGCTGTTATGCGCTTTCTGCTTCATTGCTTCATTGCTTCATTGCTTCATTGCTTATTAAACTTTGACCTTCTCCAGTAAGCTTTTCAACGCACCACCCTTAACGACCTGGTTGATATCATCCTGGTATTTCAGGATTGCACCAAGCGTCTCTTCCACAGTTGTGGCAGAAAGCTCACGTGCGTCAAGCGCAACCAATGCTTGGGTCCAATCGAGTGTCTCCGCCACACCTGGCTGCTTGAAGAGATCCAGCTTTCGCAATTCCTGAACAAAGGTGACAACCTGGAGTGAGAGGCGCTCGGAAGCATCTGGAACCTTAACCTGTACAATCGCGCGCTCTTTATCGAGCGAGGGGTAATCGACCCAATGAAACAAGCAGCGGCGCTTGAGCGCATCGTGGATTTCGCGGGTGCGATTACTGGTGATAATCACCGTTGGTGGTTGTGCAGCACGGATAGTACCGATCTCGGGGATGCTGATCTGCCAATCGGAGAGCAGTTCAAGCAGAAATGCTTCGAACTCCTCATCGGCACGATCAATCTCATCGATCAGTAACACTGGCGGTTTATCCCAACTCTCTTCAATCGCCTGTAAGAGTGGGCGCTTAATAAGAAACTCAGGGCCAAAGATCTCCTTCAGCGCACTCTGGGAATCAGCGCCTCCTTGAGCCTCAATCATACGAATATGCAACATCTGGCGCGTGTAGTTCCACTCATAAATCGTTGTATTAACATCCAAACCCTCATAGCACTGCAGCCGAATGAGGTGCCGATCAAGCAGCTTAGCAAGTGTTTTGGCAATTTCCGTCTTACCAACACCTGCCTCACCTTCCAACAAAAGCGGCTTTTGCAGTTTCAACGCAAGGAAAATGGCTGTTACTAATGGCCGCTCAGCAATATAATCCTGTGATGCCAAGGCTTGCTGTAATTCATCAATTGTTGCGGGCAATGCTGTTTCTGACATGTTGGCGAATACTTTCATCTATAGCGTGGATAGGAAGCGAAGGATGGAGCGAAGCCAAGAGAATGACCGACACCCTTAATGACCGACACCCTTACGGTTAGCCTTCCGTATTGTAACACACTCGGATCAGTGGATTGGAGCGTTGCTATGCTATAATGCGTATGAAAGGGGGGAAGATGCAACCAAGTAATGATGAGCGCACAATGGCAGCTCTGGCACACGCTAGTATTGTGTTGAACAGCACCGGTCTGATCGGCCTCGTCGCTGTCGCGGTAATCTGGGCAACGCAGCGTGAGCGTTCGGCCTATGTGCGTGGGCACGCATTACAGGCGCTCGCATATCAGGTGCTCGTACTTGTGATCGCACTCATTCTCACACTCTCGTGGGCGATGTGTCTTTCACTCTCGCTTTTGCCTGCTGCCCTACGCCCCGAACTGTACGATGGCGGCCTGCCTGGCCCATTCTGGCTAGCACTTGGTGGCATGATCATCCCGATAGTATTTGGAATCGCAGCTGCAATCTATGCCCTCGCCGGTGCAGTGCAAGCTTACCGCAATCGCCCCTTCCTATACCCATTGGTTGGTCGCCTTGTTAGCGCAGATCTCGCACCACCACCAGCCCCAATACCCGCACCTGCTATGCCAGCACCGATCGTCGAGGAAACACCACCTACCCCCACTGAGGCTGTAGCCGATAAAGAGGAATAACCTGGATAGCGCATAACGCAGAACGCATAGCGCATAACGAAACTACAGTTCGGGAGACATGCTCCTGCGCTCCTGCATTCTTGCGCTATAATACCTCGTACCATTTTCCAAACAATGAAGTGTTATGTCTACACCAACGCCGACCGATTTGCCACCACTCCAGGGCCGTTACCGGATTCTCGACCGGCTAGGAGCGAGTCGGCTTGCGGTGGTGTACAGTGCCTACGATGAGCGTTTGCAGCGTCGGGTTCTCGTTCACCTTATGCGCCGTGATCTCGCGAACCAGGCCACCTTACGCGAGCGCTTTCGCCAAGAGGCCGAACATCATGCGGCACGCACACACCGATCCCTACTCGATGTCTATGATAGCGGTGAACTGGCCGGGCGGCCATTTATCATCACAGAATATGTGGTTGGCCGCACACTCCGCGATCTGGGGGCACTCTCATTAGAAGATGCGCTCCTGTATATGCGCCAGATCGTTGGTGCAGTAGCTGTGTGCCAGGCAACGGGTGCCCCACACCCACCCATTAGTAGCACCAATGTCATTTTGGTCGAGGATGGCCATGTAGAATTACTTGAAAGCTGGCAGATTGCCCCGGAAGATGTTGCGCGTGATATTGCCTGTTATCGCCCACCAGAGCGAACCGCGGGCGAGCCAGTGACTCCGGCTGGCGCAGTTTATTCATTAGGCATTCTACTGATCGAGCTTCTCAGTGGGAAGCGGCCAATCAATGGCACTGATGCACAACAGATTGCGCAAGCCCATTTGAGTGCGCGTATTCCAAGCATTGCCGAACTACAGCCCAGGCTTTACTCACAAGATTTAGAGCAGCTTCTGCGTCAGGCAACTGCCCGCGCTCCACAACAGCGCATCCCCGATGCGGCAATGTTCTCGCAGCAACTCGATGCGCTCTACACAAGGTTCAGTGGTGATACGCAACGCTTTATTGTACAGGAGCAGCCCTCAATGGGGGATCGCGTGCGTACTGAGACAGGCCGACTCATGCAGGCACCAGCCATTCGCAAACGCCTTCCAGCACATATGCAACTCGATACTGAACCCCCACTCCAAGCAGCAGGCGCCCCTCCCCAGCGAGCCGCAGTTGGGCTGGCCATTATTGGCATCCTCTTCTTCGTTGTCGTCTGTGGTGCCTACCAACTTGGCAGCCTCGCGGTTGAACGCCTCGCAAATATTCGTCTTCCACGGGTTGAGCTTCCTGCCGCCACGCTTGGTGTTCAGCTTCCCGATTGGCTTACCGGTGATGTCGCAGGGGATGGTGAGCTATTTGAGATCGCGATCACGGCTGAAGAAGGTCTTAACTTACGCAGCGCGCCTGGCCTCAATACCCAGGTTGTGACGCTCCTTCCCAATGGCACGCGTGTCCGCCGGATAGCTGGCCCACAAATTGTCGATGGTGTACCCTGGATGAAGGTACGCGCGCACATCGGAGATCGCGATATCGAAGGCTGGGTTTCGGCAAATTATGTGCGCCAGGTGTGAGGGGACAGCAGAACCGCAGAACCGCGGAACTGAACAAGAGAACGGCGTCTTTGCGTTATTTCATGCGCGTCTTTGCGCTCTGCGCTCCATCGCTCCATCGCTCAGATTCGTTCCATCGCTCCATCGTTCCATCGCTCCAATGCTTCAATGCTTCAATGCTCTAACAAGGAACCCACCCATGTACCCTATTCTGGATTTCGACCCAACCCGTGAGGCGATGATCGAACCAGCGAACATCATACGCCCACTGGCCGATATGCCGCGCCAGGTAGTGATCTGCTTTTTCCATGATGTTATCCGCGGATTAGTGCAGGATGGCCGCGCCCGCCAAATCGCCGCATTACGTAGCGAAATAGGCGAGCATCCGATTTATGCGCTCGACATTGGCGAGGGTCGTGAGGTTGGGCTGTTCCATCCAGGGGTAGGCGCGCCATTGGCGGCAGGCCTGCTCGAAGAGGTGATCGGGCTGGGTGGCCGTATGTTTATTGCGTGTGGAGGCGGTGGCGCGCTGGATCGAGAACTCACACTGGGCCATGTCGTTGTGCCAACATCGGCCATCCGCGATGAAGGAACCTCATACCACTATTTGGCACCCGGTGAAGAGGCTCTTCCCTCACCACTAGCCGTTGCAGCCATCGAGCGAACACTGCAAGCGCATGCGGTGCCCTATCGTGCTGCGCCTGTATGGACAACCGATGGCTTGTTCCGCGAAACGCCTGGCAAAGTGCAGCTACGCCGAAGCCAAGGTTGCTTGATCGTCGAAATGGAAGCCGCAGCCTTCTTTGCCGTCGCTACCTTCCGCGGTGTCACGCTTGGCCAGATCCTGTATAGCGGCGATGATTTAAGTGGGATTGAGTGGGATAGCCGTAACTGGACCGACCATACCTCAACGCGTGAGCTACTGCTCTGGCTGGCAGCGGAGGCGGTACTTGCACTTTAGGATCCAAATCCTAAACGCAAAGGCGCAAAGATGCAAAGACGCAAAGATGCAAGAATCTAAGGTTTCACTATTTTCCTACATCCCAAAAATCGTTCGTAAATATGGGTTCAAGAATAGACCAGATGGGTCAAGTTGTTCACGTACCGACTGAAAGCGTGCCCATTGAGTATACAGTTGCTCAAAATCAGGCGCTCGTAGGTTATGGAGTTTCCCCCAATGTGGCCGACCATCGAACGTACGAAAGATTGCTTCTGCATCTTTGAAAAACGCCTCGTAGGGGCGATCCGGTGCCTCATGAAGCGAGATCGTTACCACATCACGGCCAAAGGCAGGGCTGAGAAAAATATCATCGGCGCGCTGGGTGCGATACTCGATTGGCCATGTTACCTGGGGATACCGGTTAAGCATAAGATCACGAATGGCACAAAAACACTCCGGGCCAGAGGCATACGGCACCGCAAATTCCATTTCAACAAACTTCACCTGCCGTTCTGAAGGATAGATGCGGTGACTCCAATCAACTCGTTCCGGAACACTATAACGCTCCAGTGTCCCCGGTGGAGCAGGAGCAACAGGTACACCCCCAAAAGGAGACTCATCGGTCAGGGTAAGGGATTTCATCACACTACTGTCATACCTAGGCAGCCAGAAAAACTCAAAGTGATCATTCACGTCCAGATGATATTCAAGCTGCGCCATTGTCTCTTCAAATGAAGCTACCCATGTACGCTCATGAAGCCGATAGGCCGGTACCAGCTGCAACACAATCTCGGTTAGAACCCCAAGTGCGCCCAGCCCAAGTTGAGCCGCCCTGAACATCTCGGGCTCGATTTCTGCCGAGCAGAAAAGAATTTCCCCGTTGGCCAGCACCATCCGTAATGCTGTTACCATTGTAGAAAAACTGCCATACTTCACCCCGGTGCCATGCGTTCCGGTAGAAACAGCCCCTGCCAGTGCCTGATAATCAATATCGCCCTGATTAGCCAGCGCCAACCCGGCCTGAAGCAATGGTTCACCCAGCTGAGATATTTTCGTCCCTGCGAGAATACGCGCCGTCTGCGTAGCCTGATCGATAGAAATAACCCCTTGCAAGCCATCCAGCGTTATCAAGGTACCGTTCGTGACACACAATGGGGTGAATGAATGCCCTGAACCAACAACCCGTAGCGTTTCTTTTTCAGAAGCAGCCCGGCGCACCAGCGAGACAATTTCTGCCTCACTGGTTGGATGTACGATATTAATTGCCCCAGCCTGAAGATTGCCGGCCCAGTTTCGCCATACGCCCATATGCACCATACCCTGTTACGACCCTAACTGCACCTTGCGGAGCCTTAGTGAGTTACTGACCACGAATACTGAACTGCACGCCATAGCTCCAGCGGCGATCACAGGGCTGAGCTGCCAGCCTAGTAATGGGTAGAGCAACCCTGCGGCGAGTGGGATTCCAACAATATTGTAGATAAACGCCCAGAATAGATTCCAGCGAATCGTACTGAGTGTCTGTTTACTAAGCCGAATAGCCTGTGCCACACTCCCAAGATCGCCACGCATTAAGGTAATGTCGGCTGCCTCTAGGGCAACATCTGCACCAGTGCCAATTGCGATACCCACATCAGCGCGGGCCAACGCAGGCGCATCATTGATCCCATCACCAACCATGGCCACCACGCGCCGTACACCATCGGCACCAGCCGCCTGTGCCTTCACAATGTGATCAGCTTTTTCGCTTGGCAGCACTTCGGCAATGATTTCTTCTGGGCCAAGCCCAACTGTGCGCCCAATCGCCTCAGCTGTACGCCGATTGTCGCCGGTGAGCATTGTCACACCAATACCCATATTGCGTAGTTCGGCAATTGCAGCTGCGGAAGAAGGCTTCACAACATCGGCGATACCAAGCACACCCAATGCCTCGCCATCGGCAGCAACGACAATCGCGGTCTTACCTTCGGCTTGCAGGCGTGTCACATCGGCAATCAGTTCGTGGGTATCAATACTCCAATCGGCCATAAGCGCCAGATTGCCAATCAGTACCGCATGCCCATCCACAATCGCAGTTAGGCCGCGCCCTGAAACTGCCGAAAACGACTCTGGGGTGGTTAGCTTCAGCCCACGCTCCTGCGCCACGCGCACAACCGCCTCACCAAGGGGATGTTCACTGCGGCTCTCGGCAGATGCGGCAAGTTGGAGCAACAATGTAGGATCGCGGCCAAGTGTATCAGTAACTGTTGGCTTGCCAGCAGTGATTGTTCCTGTTTTATCCAGCACAACTTGTTGGATCGCAGCAGCACGCTCCAGGCTTGTGGCATTCTTGATCAGAATCCCATGCTCTGCACCTGTGCCGGTTCCTACCATAATTGCGGTTGGTGTTGCTAGACCCAACGCACATGGGCAGGCAATAACCAGCACTGCTACCGCAAAAATCATGGATTGTGTAAACCCAACCCCACCAAAGGCCCACCACAAGCCAAATGTCGCTAGCGCAATCACAATCACAATTGGCACAAAAATCGCCGAGACCTGATCGACCAAGCGCTGCACTGGCGCACGGCTACCCTGTGCCTCTTGTACCAGCTTGATAATCTGTGCAAGCACAGTTGCTTTCCCAATATGGGTGGCGCGCATCTGAAAACTGCCCGACCGGTTAAGCGTTGCGCCAACCACACGATCGCCAGTTTGCTTCTCTACTGGCATGCTCTCGCCGGTGAGCATACTCTCGTCGATCGTTGAAGCGCCACTAATCAGGACACCATCAACCGGGATACTCTCACCAGGCCGGACAATCAGCATCTCCCCAATCCGCACCTCGGAAATCGGGATATCGATCTCCTGGGTTCCGCGAATCACACGCGCTGTTTTTGGTTGAAGACCAATGAGTGCCCGAATTGCTGCGCCCGTTTGGCTTTTTGCGCGCGCCTCAAGATATTTCCCAACCAGAATAAGGGTGATAATAACCGCAGCCGTTTCAAAATAGACATGCCCGGCAATACCAGCAAGCATCATCCAAACACTATAAAAGAATGCTGCCGATGAGCCAAGTGCAATCAGCGTATCCATATTGGCAGTACGGTCGCGTAATGCCTTCCAGGCATGCACATAGAAATCACGCCCACTGAAAAACTGCACTGGCAGTGCCAACGCTAAGAATATCCAATTCAGAATATCCGCACTGGCAGGGTAGTGTATCAGCATCGGCCCAGCCTCATGTGCCATCTGGGCCTCAATCAACTGCCACTGAGTTGTCAGCCAGGGCTGAATCAGACCAAGGTCACGGCTCATCGAGAGCATAAATAGTGGCAATGTGAAGATCACCCCAACAAGCAATTTGATCCGTTTATCGGCTAGCTCCTGGGCACGCGCATCAGCCTCAATATCGGCAGCCTGCGACTCGTCTGCTTCAGCGATTTCAATAACACCATAGCCAGCATTCTCAACCGCGAGCTTGAGATCATCCCATCCTGTCGCCGTTGGATCAAAAGTGACATTGGCCTGCTCTGTCGCCAAAT
>JANLSE010000321.1:0-7838 GCA_031362265.1 Roseiflexaceae bacterium | reverse complement strand
GCCAGCAGATCGCGGGCATCTTGCGCATAGGGTACATTTGGCTGTTCCGCGAACAATACCTGGCTCAGGTTTCCAGGCGTATGCAGCAGATTCGAGAAGATCGTTCCTACAAGATCACGCGCTGTCACCAATGGTGGTGCCCAATAGGCTTCGGCGTGAGTGATTGGTTTACCTGTCAGCGCGCAATATAGTTGCTCATTAATCAACTCGGTTTGTGCCGCAATAACAGGGCTTGAGCCCGTCTCAACCATAGTTTGTTCCTCCGATAGTGGTAAAACGATATATGAAGCAAGAACGCGAAGGAAATAGTTCGCTTACGAAAGAGTCCGAATAAATCGATCCATTCGATCCAGTGCAGTTTCGATTTTATCCATTGATGATGCATAGCAGGCGCGTACAAACCCAGCGCCACTTGCGCCAAAAATATCGCCAGGGATTACAACGACCTGCTGCTCACGTAACAATCTCTCACAAAATTCCTCACTAGAAAGCCCTAGATGTGCAACATTTGGGAACGCATAGAATGCCCCTTGCGGCTCAAATGTCGGTAGCCCGATGGCATTCAGTCCAGAAACAATCGTCTTACGCCGCCGATCATATTCGGCGATCATTGCGGCACAGGCCTGTTCGCCATTACGCAGCGCCTCTAACCCGGCGTACTGAGCTGCGGTTGGTGCCGACATAATCGCATACTGATGAATTTTGCGGGTTGCGCCAATAATATCAGCCGGTGCTGCAACCCATCCTAAGCGCCAGCCTGTCATGGCATATGCCTTCGAGAACCCACCCATCAGGATGGTGCGCTCACGCATTCCGGGCAAACTAGCAAAGCAGGTATGCTGGCTGCCATAGGTTAGGCGATCATATATTTCATCCGAGAAGACGAGCAGATCATGCTGTTCGGCTAGCGCTGCAATCTCCAGAAGCCCCTCGCGCGGCATAATTGCGCCTGTCGGGTTGTTTGGGTAGCCAATCAGGATGGCCCGAGTGCGCGGAGTGATCGCCGCGGCAATCGCTTGTGGTGCAACCTGGAATGAATCGGCAACCGACGTGGCGACATTCACTGGCACACCATCGGCGAAGACCACGCACGCCGGGTAGGCCACAAAACATGGCTCAGGAATGATCACCTCATCGCCTGGGTTGATTGTCGCCAACATAGCATTCTGCAGCCCTTCGCTGACACCCACGGTGATCAGGATCTCCGTCTCGGGATCATACTGAACACCATACAGGCGTTGCAGATGGGCAGCCAATTCAACACGCAATTCTAATAGGCCAGAGTTTGATGTATACGCAGTACGGCCTTCTTCGATCGAGCGAATGCCAGCTGCACGAATCGCATCGGGGGTGACAAAATCTGGCTCACCAATACCAAGCGAAATCGCATCTGGCATCTGTGCAGCAATATCGAAAAAGCGCCGAATTCCTGAAGCTGGCACGCGCTCAATGCGCTGTGCTATCCGATAATGGCTCATACAATTCTTTCCCTCTACGCTAAGACACCGAGCATACATGGTAGGCTATTATGCACCGCTGGAAGCATGCAAGAAGCTGTTTCCAACAGGCCGTACACCAAATACTCAGCGACGAGGGTGCAGCGTACTGTTCGTGTGCGTATCTTAGCATGGTGGTACAAAGCCGCTTGGTAGCAAAATGAGGACGGTACAGGATCGATTAACGCACAATCCGCATCACCAGTCGTGTCAGGCCAGGAAATAGCCGTGCTACAATCACAAATGGTATAGCAAGTTTGGGGATAGTAACCCGACCATCGGTGCGCCGCTGGATGGCGCGCACAATTGTAGCGGCCACATCCTCGGCTTTAGGCCAGGGTAGCATGCGAGTAACACGCGGGTACTTTTTAATATCCGCATGCTCCATAAAGTTCGTCAGCGATGGGCCAGGACAAATCAGCGCACAGCGAATACCACTACCACCAAGTTCAACCTGGAGCGTTTCAAACAGCCCGACGAGTGCATATTTCGAGGCACAATAGCCACCCATATTTTGGAATGGCAACAGCCCAGCCAGTGAGGCCACAGTGACGATTTGGCCAGTTCGGCGTGCATACATATATGGCAGAACCGCCTGCGTACAGCGCAGTGCACCAATCACATTGACATCAAGCATCCCCTCAACAGTGTCGATTGCGAGATTCGCAACTGGATCCAAAATGGCATAACCAGCACTATTAACGAGCACATCGATGCGCCGGAAGTGCGCCAATACCTGATCGACCATCTGTTTCACCGCAGCGCCATCGGTCACATCCGCAGCCACGGCCAATGCGCGTTCTGGCCCACCGAGTTGCTGCGCGAGTTGCTCTAGTTTCTGGGCCGAACGCGCCACCAATGCAACACGTGCACCTGCCTGAATGCACTGCCGTGCGGTTAGTTCACCAAAGCCACTTGATGCTCCAGTGATAATGATGACATGATCGCGTATATCCATACCACACCCCTGCCATAATGTTGCTGGCGCGAGTCTACGCGGCGCTGGCAGGGATGTCAAATAGACGACTTTCGAAAGCGTTTTCTTGACAAAGTCCACCACAATGCTATACTTGATGGCACAACAGTATGTGGACACAACCCGGAAGAGAGAATGGTATGGCCCTAGAACAGCGCGAGCAAGGTGCAACCCGCCAGCAGATCCTGGAATTGCTGCGCCGCAATGGCCAAATGACAGCGAGTGAACTGAGCGATACGCTCGGTATTGGTGCGGTTGGTGTTCGCCAACATCTGGCACTACTTGAGCGCGATGATATGGTGCGCACCAGCGGTGTGCGGCGTGGTGTTGGGCGGCCAAGCCATCTATATTCGCTCACCAATGCGGCCGAAGAACTGTTTCCACGGCGCTACGACCGGCTGGCGCTCGATGCGATCGAGTTTGTTGAGCAACTTGGCGGTACACAAGCCATTGATGCCATGTTTGCAAGCCGCCGCGAAAAGCTACGCGCCCAGTTTGAGCCACGCCTGGTGGGCAAACCAATCGTAGCACAGGTTGCTGAACTGGCGACAATACTCACTGAGCAGGGTTATATGTGTGAATGGGAACAACTCACCGATGGCACACTGGCGCTGATTGAGCATAACTGCCCGGTTGATTGTGTCGCCCGTGATTACCCTCAAGCCTGTGCCCATGAACTCAAGCTGTACGAAGATATTCTGGGCTTGCCTATTACACGAGAAGAGACGATCGCTGCCGGATCCAACTGCTGCCGTTATCGGATCGGTGGGCCTGCTTCCACGCAAGCCTAACGACATGCTGCCAAGCTGATTATTGAGGAGGAATGACCATGGCCTTCGAACTGCCCGCACTACCGTATGATTTCGCCGCCTTGGAGCCGCATATTGACACCCAAACAATGCAAATCCATCACGGTAAGCATCATGCAGCGTATGTTACGAACCTGAACAATGCCTTGGCCAACCATGCCAATCTACAGAGTGCTTCGATCGAAGAGATTTTGGGCAATATCAATGATGTTCCCGAGGCTATTCGCCAGGCGGTCATTAACAATGGTGGTGGCCATGCCAACCACACGCTATTTTGGTCGCTCATGGGCCCGAACGCGGGTGGCGAGCCAAGTGGCGCGCTGTCCGATGCGATCAATAAGGCCTTTGGCGATTTCGCTACTCTGAAGGCCCAGATCAACGACGCTGGTATGAAGCGCTTCGGCAGCGGCTGGTCGTGGCTGGTGGCCGATGCTGGTGGTAACCTCAAGATCCAGAGCAGTGCCAACCAGGATAGCCCACTCATGACAGGCCTCATCCCACTGCTTGGTGTCGATGTGTGGGAGCACGCCTATTACCTGAAGTATCAGAACCGCCGCGCGGATTACCTTGCCGCCTGGTGGAATGTCGTGAATTGGAATGCAGTCGCTGCACGCTTCGGGCGCTAATTGCATATGGAAGGCTTGGTACACTAAGGCTCTTTGTAGCTACAGCGTATCGAGCATTGATTCATGGGCGAGGCAATTATACTGCCTCGCCCATTTTATTGTGTATAGGCAAGCCAACTGGTAACGGTAGCGCTAAAATTGGGGTTTCTTTTAGCGATTGTCCTACTTAGGGCGGAGGACTTGTGACTCCCCAGACACGCACGGCTGTGGTACAATAACAGCGGCAAACTAGACCAGATTTGCGCGTTTTCTTTGTGGAGGTCTGCTATGGAAAAATCAACTTGGACAACTAAAATCGGCCTCGCCCAGATGCTCAAGGGCGGCGTCATTATGGATGTAGTGACACCCGAGCAGGCCCGTATTGCTGAAGAGGCTGGTGCCGTTGCCGTTATGGCACTCGAGCGCGTCCCAGCCGATATCCGCGCCCAAGGTGGCGTGGCTCGTATGAGCGACCCCGAACTGATTCTCAAGATCAAAGAGGCTGTCACAATCCCGGTAATGGCAAAAGCCCGGATCGGCCATATTGTTGAAGCACAGGTGCTCGAATCCTTGGGTGTCGATTATATTGATGAGAGTGAAGTGTTGACTCCTGCCGATGAGGAGCACCATATCAATAAACATAAGTATAAGGTGCCATTTGTGTGTGGCTGCCGCAATCTTGGTGAGGCACTGCGCCGCTTAGCGGAAGGTGCGGCCATGCTACGTACCAAGGGCGAGGCAGGCACCGGCAATGTTGTTGAGGCTGTACGCCATGCGCGTGCGGTGAATGGCGAAATCCGCCGCCTGAAGACGATGGATGAAGACGAACTGTTTTCCTACGCCAAGAGTATCCAGGCACCCTACGATCTCGTGCGAACCGTTGCAGAACTTGGCCGGCTGCCAGTTGTGAATTTTGCCGCAGGTGGGATCGCCACCCCAGCTGATGCTGCCCTGATGATGCAACTTGGCGTCGATGGCGTCTTTGTTGGATCAGGGATCTTCAAGAGTGGTGACCCAGCCAAGCGTGGGCGAGCGATCGTTCAGGCAACGACCCATTTCAATGAGCCAGATGTGATTGCGGAAGTGAGCCGTGGCCTTGGTGAAGCGATGGTTGGCATCGAAATCACGAAGATTCCACAGGAACAACTGATGGCGCAGCGAGGTTGGTGAGTAACGATGACGGTTGGGATTCTGGCTCTACAGGGCGATTTTCGCGAACACGAGGAGATTTTGCGGCGCATGGGTGTTGCAACACGCCAGGTTCGTCAGCCTAAACATCTCGTAGAGGTTGATCGCTTAATTATCCCTGGTGGCGAAAGTACTACCATCGGTACACTCATGGTGATCGACCAATTGCTTGAACCGATTCGCACACGTGCAATGCAGGGTATGCCTGTATGGGGCACATGTGCAGGAGCCATTCTGCTGGCGAAAACCATCGCCGAAGGGAGGCCCGTCGGCCAACCAGCCCTGGCCTTAATGGATATGACTGCACGCCGGAATGCATTTGGCCGTCAACGCGACAGTTTTGAGGCAGATTTGAATATCGCTCAGTTGGGAGATCCGCCGGTTCACGCAGTGTTCATTCGCGCACCAATCCTGGAGGATCCTGGCCCGCAAGTATGTGTATTAGCCACTCTGGAAGATGGGCAGATCGTCGCAGCGCAACAAGGGCATCTATTGGCAACCTGTTTTCATCCTGAATTGACTAATGATGATCGGCTGCATCGCCTATTTTTACAGCTCTAACGCTTAATAGAAGGTCACACATAGTTCACCGTAGCGAGCATAGAGAATATAGAGGTTTGAGTTCCATTCTCAGCTTAGTGGCCTCCATGTCGCGGTGGTGAATGTAAACGCATGATACGACCAGTTACCCTTAATGATCTCTGGCACATTCGGCGCAAGCCACGTAGTGCAGTGATGCTCTATAACGAGGCGATGTTGGTTAGCCCGCATCGCATCTTTTGGTTTGCACTGCATTGCGCACTCGAAGGCAGTAGTCCGGTTCGATCTACGTTCTTTGCGAGTGAGAGCGATTCCCACGCAATGGTTCAGGCGATTGCACGAGGGCGCCGGCCCGAAATGGATATCGTTCTGCTGGCGACATATGGCAATGAGGGTGGGACACCAACCGATCCTGATTTATGGTTTCGGCTACTCGAATCACTCAGCGCCAAAGCCGGCCACAGTTCCGTCCAACGGCTCTATGCGGCACTCTCACAGCGCCACGATGAGTTACGCGAGATGTTCCGCCAGCTAGGGTTTGCATGTTATGCCCATCAGACTGTCACCAGACTGGAAGGGCCAGATTGGGATCAAGGAACGAGCGTTGCCACAATGCGCCCCCAATCGCGCCGTGATGTGTGGGCTATTCACAAATTGTATGGCATCACTACACCCCGCCCAGTGCAGCAGGCTGAGCCACGTGCATCGCGTGATTGGATGCTCCCTATCACGCCAAGCTGGCATCCAACGCGGCGGCGTGCATGGGTACTTGGCCAGGATGATGATCTTACCGCCTACCTAGGGATGACAAGTGGCCCTAATGCCCATATTCTTAGCATCCTGATGCGCCCTGAAGCGCGTGAGGAAACACCATCGGTGCTTCGTTTCGGGCTCGGCCAAATCTCCGACAGCCTACCTGTTTATTTGCTATTGCGCGATTACCAGGGCGATCTGCTGCTTCCAGCAGGCGATCTCGGCTTTCAACCAATTGGTGAACAGGCGCTGCTCTGGAAACAGACAACTGTGTCTGTTCGGCGTTCGATTCTGGTACCATCACTGGAGCCAGTGCCGGAACCGCGCGCCCCGATCCCGACAATCTCCCTCCTTGATGAGGACGCGAGGTTTTATGACCGGCCAAAGCGATATAACGAGCAATAGCGACCTTCTGCTTCAGAAATTACCTGCCGCGATTCGCGTGGCGATCGAAACGGCAACCGAGAGTACGGAAGACCTGTTAGAGGTTGTTCTTGATCTTGGCCGCTTGCCCGAAGCACGCTACCGTGATGTTGAGCGTTTTCTGAGTGATCGTGAAGTTACTCAAGAAGATATAGATTATGTGGTCAGTGGTATTGGTGCATTTGGTGAAGATAATCGCGCCGGAATCCCGCGTACCTTGCATCGTATCTCGGCTCTTCGTAATCGATCTGGCAAAGTGATCGGCCTGACGTGCCGGGTTGGTCGCGCCGTCTTCGGCACAATTACGATCCTGCGCGATTTGATCGATTCTGGCAAGAGCGTGCTGTTACTGGGGAAGCCTGGGGTTGGCAAAACAACAATGCTCCGTGAAACAGCGCGTGTATTGGCCGAAGAACTGCGCAAGCGTGTCGTGATTGTCGATACCTCAAATGAAATCGCTGGCGATGGCGATATTCCACACCCAGGTATTGGGCGTGCGCGCCGCATGCAGGTGCCTCGGCCATCCGAGCAGCATGGCGTGATGATTGAGGCCGTCGAGAACCATATGCCCGAAGTGATTGTAATCGACGAGATCGGTACTGAACTTGAAGCGGCAGCAGCCCGTACAATTGCGGAGCGCGGTGTCCAGTTGATTGGCACTGCCCATGGCAATACACTTGATAATCTGTTCACAAACCCAACCCTCTCGGATCTGATTGGTGGCATTCAAGCTGTAACATTGGGGGATGAAGAAGCCCGCAGGCGTGGTACGCAGAAAACCGTACTTGAGCGCAAGGCACCCCCAACCTTCGATATGCTTGTAGAAATTCAGAACTGGGATAAAGTGGTTGTCTACCAGGACGTAGCCAGTTCAGTTGATGGGATTTTGCGCGGTGAACCACCAACCGTTGAGTTTCGTTCGCGTGATGCGGATGGGCAGATTGTGGTTGAGAATATTGTGCGCGAGATGGGTGGTGGCGGCGGGTTATTGCCGCAGGTGCCAATGTTTGGTAGCGCCGATCGTGGCTACAACGGCGGCGGGCGCAAT
>JANLSE010000255.1:0-4150 GCA_031362265.1 Roseiflexaceae bacterium | reverse complement strand
AGCTCGACTTTATCCATTCGATAGACAAAACGGAAATGGCAGGGTATGCTCGTCTCGAACCCAACTACCACGAAGGGACGAGTCATGCACAACCTGCCACCAGCCATTATACAAGTTCTTCGGTCGTTCGAAGTGCTGTTCAGTGAGCGCGTATGGGAATGGGCCAAAATCCTGCTGGTGGGTGCGATCTTGGCACCTGGCAAGCGCACGGTGACCGCGATACTGCGGGTGATGGGGCTGAGCGACGAGCGCCAGTTTCAGAACTATCATCGCGTGCTCAACCGCGCCACCTGGTCGCCACGCAAGATCAGCCACGTGCTGCTGCGCCTGCTGGTGCGCGCGTTTGTGGCTCCCGACGCGCCGATTGTGCTTGGCCTCGACGACCATATCGAGCGACGGCGCGGAGCCAAGATTGCGGCCAAGGGTATCTATCGCGATGCGGTACGCTCCAGCCGCTCCTTCTTCGTGAAAACAAGTGGGTTGCGCTGGGTCTGCATGTTGCTGCTGGTTCCGATTCCGTGGGCTCAGCGGGTCTGGGCGTTGCCTTTTCTGAGTGTCCTGGCGCCGTCCGAACGCTATCATCAGGAGCGCAACCAACGCCACAAGCAGCTTACCGACTGGGCGCGTCAGATGATCATCCAGATGCGCCGCTGGTTGCCCGACCGCCTGCTGGTCGTGGTCGCCGACAGTACCTATGCGGCCATCGAACTGCTGGCTTCCTGCCAGGCGTTGCCGCAACCAGTCACGCTGATCACGCGCTTGCGTCTGGATGCAGCGCTCTACGACCCCGCTCCACCACGGATGGCGCACCAAAACGGGCGACCGCGCAAGAAGGGGGCTCGCCAACCGACGCTCGCAGCCCGACTGGCCGACCCAACGACAGTCTGGAGCGACGAATACCTCCGCTGGTATGGCGGCACAACCCGGCACGTGCGGCTGGCATCGGGCACCGCGGTCTGGTATCACAGCGGCCTGCCGCCGGTCGCGCTGCGTTGGGTGATCGTGACCGACCCACGCGGGACGTTCGAACCGCAGGCCTTGTTGAGTACCAATCCGGAGGATATGCCGACCAAGATCGTGGAATGGTTCGTCCAGCGGTGGCAGGTGGAGGTGACCTTCGAGGAAGCCCGCGCCCACCTGGGCATCGAAACCCAGCGGCAGTGGTCGGACTTGGCCATCCTGCGCACGACGCCGGTCCTGCTGGGGTTGTTTTCGCTGGTCACCCTGTTCGCGCATCACATGCTCCACGGGCAGAATCTGCCGGTACGCCAAGCGGCGTGGTATACTAAGGAACTCCCGACCTTCAGCGACACCCTCGCCTTCGTCCGTCAGCAGCTCTGGCCCGTGACCATTTCTTGGATATCGCCCGCAGAACCCGATATCGTCAAAATCCCGAAGGCGTTGCTCGACCGCCTCACGGACGCGCTGGCCTTCGCTGCTTAGAAGGCGGATATGGATAAAGTCGAGCTAAGTCTATCCAACATTATAGGAGACTATCATGAAACTGTTACACGTTATTGCCACGCCACGCGAACGAGATTCCAACACCATGCGAGTTGCCAAAGCTTTCCTTGAAAGCTTGCACGCTCAGTATGCTGATTTGAGTGTCGATACAATTAATTTGTTTACTGGAGACTTACCTGCTGTCGCCGGTGACAATATTGAGACCAAATACTCCTTGATGACCAGTCAACCGATTGACAAACGCCATAAAGAATCGTGGAAGCAAATTGAGCTTCTGATTGAACACTTTTTGTCGGCAGATATCTATCTGATCTCTACGCCGATGTGGAATTTCAGCATCCCATATGCTCTGAAGTATTATATCGATTCCATCATTCAGCCTGGCTATCTATATAAGTATAATGAACAGGGGCAACCAGTCGGACTAATTCATGGCAAAAAGATGATTTGCGTCACAAGTCGCGGTGGGGATTATTCGGAAAAGGGCCCATTCCACGCCTATGATTTTCAAGAACCTTATCTGCGGGCGATTTTTGGATTTGTCGGAATTACCGACATGGATTTCATCAATGTCCAACCGATGGATATAACGCTGGAACTACGCGAAGCCGCTATCGCAGCCGCGATTGAAGAAGCCCGCAGTTTGGCGGCCAATTCTGAGTGGGATGTTACTAAAACAATCGCGGTTAAGGAACATCCGACAGAATTGAAGCCCAAACCTCTTCAACAGTCATCCTGAAAAGCCATCATCAGGAGAAGATGGATGTTTTCCGATAATGATTGGAAGAGATTGGATAATGACTCATAGAACATTATTATTAGTACATACGATGATCTGGTAGATGGTGTCAGAAGTCAATTGTATTCGTAGGCGGCAGGTGACACCGTTTTGGCGGTGTTCGGATGGTGACGTGAAGGTTGCTACGCCCAGCTGCGCCAGCGTATAACCCAGCTTGTTCGCGCGACGCGTAAGGGCGCGCAATTCACGTTCCGGTAGTGGTCTCCATTACACTGATTTGGTCTGATTGTAGTAGTCGATGAAGCGACGGATGCGAACCTCATGCCAGAAGCGATCTTTGCTGAATGAGAGAGTCTTGCGTACCAGATTCGGGCAGCGTTGGCGCAACGTTAGGGTGAAGCGCTCGATATGGGCTGTCTGGCCGGTCTCTTTCTCGACCGGACGATGGCGTTTTGCGGGCAACACCGCCGCGTAGGCCTGCCAGAAGTCCGAGCAGCAGATGCCCCGTTTCCGGTAATCCGCCGGAAGCGACGCCCAGAGTTTCCGACGCGTCGCCGGGGAACGATCCCCAAAGGCGAGACCGACGATGCGACGGGTTTGTCGCTCCAAAACGAGCCAAATCCAGACGACATTCCCTTTGTGACCGACGAACGACCACAGTTTATCAAACTCGAGAATGGGGCGCTCTCGCAGCGGCGTGATAGTCTCGCCAATCGGCAGGATTAGATATTTGTTTCCAGACGCTGGCGACCGTCCGTCGACTCATCGTAAGCGAACGCGCGATGGCACGCTGCGAAAGACGCTCGAATTGGAGTTGGGCGGCGACCACTTTCCGTTGTGCTCGGACGGCCGTTTGCGTGTCCAGCGTACCTACTTTCGGTTCAACGCTGATTTAGAGCTGACTGCGAACCTGGGCGGAGAATCGGTGACCGCGCGCGGCCAGGCGCTGTATGAACTTCTGATCTTACACTGAGCGCGGCAGGATGTGGTTCCGCTGATCTGGGAAAGACCGACCGTATCTGCAAAGAGTAGGTACGTCAAAGATGAGATGAATCATGCCCTTGATGTGACGAACACAAAATCGAAAAGAACTATGTTCTCGCACCGGCCTGTCTTCACGCGTGTGGCGCACCTGAGCGGCTGCATCCTGCCACACACCTGTTTGCCAAATGTCACCAATAAATGGATGTCATCCGAACATGCAGCAAATCTTCTAGGCTTGCGCCCGTCAGATAAGTTGCGTCAGGTTCGTATGGTGTTCAATCAGAGCTGCTGACACTTTAGCACAATCCGAAACATCAGTACCTCGGATATGTGTGGGATGAATCCAGAGCTTGGGGAACCTGAGTTTGGTCAACAGCACACTGCCAAGGATACCTCTGGAATAGAAAGTCAAGATGGGCTCAATGAGAACCTGAGCCCGCCCGGTTCTTAGGCATCAAAACGAAGGGGAAGAATCCGCCTATTGATAACTGAGTGCTAGGATGTTCACCATGAACGATACTAAACTACAGATAGCGCAGCAAGCACTTGAGCGCTTTTTAAATACCTCGCTTGATACACAACTTGATGGCACAGATACCATTACTCAGCAGGAGCACCTGCTCACACTCTTTCAGACAGTGGTGCAAACCGTGCCAGCGTATCGTCTGTTTCTTGCTGAGCATGGTATCAGGCCAGAATCTGTTCAGACAATTGAGGATTTCAGGAAGTTACCTGCGACCACCAAAAAGAACTACATGCAACGCCACCAACTGCACACTCTCTGCCGTAATGGCGAATTGGTAGGTTGCGACTTTATTGCGGTTTCTTCTGGCTCAACCGGGCAACCTACCTTCTGGCCACGTTTTATTTCCGATGAATTGCATATTGCAACCCGGTTTGAGCAGGTCTTTCACGATAGCTTTTTCGCCGATCAGCGCCGCACCCTTGCGGTCGTTTGTTTTG
>JANLSE010000238.1:0-25832 GCA_031362265.1 Roseiflexaceae bacterium | reverse complement strand
CCAACTCGACATGAACGAAATTGAGCGGCTCCCAGAAGCCTGGATAAATCAGCCCTTCGATGGCGTTCTTTCCAATTTTGGTGCCGTCAATTGTGTTGCCAATCGGCGTGCCTTAGCAGCAGCGCTCGCACGGATTATTCGCCCTGGTGGCCGGGTTGTGCTGGTGATGATGAGTCCAATCTGCCCATGGGAAATTGCCTGGCATCTGGCGCGCGGCAAACCGCGTGAGGCAGTACGGCGGCTTCGATCTGGGGCGCAGGTGCGCGTTGGCGATGATGTCAGCCTGCCGGTGTGGTATCCCTCGCCTTCACGATTGGCACGCGAGTTTATGGTCAATTTCCGCAAAATAACGACAATTGGGATCGGGGCGCTCTTGCCACCCCCATACCTAGAGCCACTGGTCACCCGTTGGCCAGGGCCATTTGAAGCGCTTGCGCGATTAGAACCGCACGCCGCCAGATTGTTTCCGCTGACATGGTTGAACGACCATTATCTGATGATTCTTGAGCGCACATGAGTATTATTGCTCAGACAATACCTACTACCTCCCAGCTTCATGGCTTTACCATGATCTGCCCGGCGTGCAGTGCAAGTCTGATAATTGATGAGACACAGGCAACATGTAGCCAATGTGCCGCAAGTTACCCACAGATTGGCGGTGTCTGGCAGATGCTAGCGCCAGCACGGGTAAGCTATTTCGAGCAATTCATCCGGGAATATGAAGCTGTGCGACATGCCGAGGGGCGTGGTAGCAGCGGCCCAGAATATTATCGCGCACTGCCGTTTGAGGATGTAAGCGGGCGTTTCCGTGAAGATTGGCGTATCCGTGCACGCAGTTTTGAGGCGTTGATCCAACATGTTCTTGTGCCGCGCGAGAGTGCTGGCCCATTGCGGATACTCGATATTGGCGCAGGATGTGGTTGGTTATCGTACCGCGTTACCCAACGCGGGCATCGTGCTGTCGCAGCAGATCTGCTGGCCGATAACCTGGATGGCCTGGGAGCGCATATTCATTATGATCAGCGTTTCCTGCCAATTCAAGCCGAATTTGAGCATATCCCGCTAGCGAACCAGCAGTGTGATGTGGTGGTGATAAATGCAGCTCTGCATTACGCCACGAATTATCAAGCAGCACTTGGTGAGGCATTGCGCCTGCTAAAGCCAGGTGGCGCACTGGCGATTGTCGATTCGCCCGTCTATCACGATCCATCAAGCGGTGCGCAGATGATGCGCGAACGCGGCGATGCGTTTGAGCGCAAATATGGTTTTCGTGGCGATTCCCTGCCATATGAGGGGTACCTGAGTTATGACCGCTTAGCAAGCCTTGCGACTGAGCTCGGCGTGCAGTGGCGCTTCTTTCGCCCAAAGCATGGCCTGAATTGGGCACTTCGCCCGTTACGCGCTCGCTTGCGCGGCCGACGTGAACCAGCCGATTTCCCACTGATCGTCGCCACTGCACCATGAAGATCTGCTTTGCGATCCTATACTATCCCGCATATGCCGCCCATACATCGCCAGAAGCGTATCTGGAGCGTGTTGTATTGCAACATGAATTACCACGCGCGCTTGCAGCACGCGGTCATTCTGTCGATGTGGTTCATGCCTACCCAACCGAACATCGGCTTGAGCGTGATGGTGTGCAGCATCACTTTATGGCAGCTGGCCCGCTGGCACGACTTGGTGGCCGCATAGCCAAGTTTCTTGGGCGCGAGCCAGCCATGTTCGAGCCAGCACTGCGCGCCACACGCCATATCCGCGCGCTAAAACCAGATGTCGTTCATTTCCATGGCATGATTCTTACATGGAATCTTGCGCTTCTCCAGGCTGTACTCGGCCAACCGGCACCCCCCATGGTGCTGCACTATCATGGCGGCTACCCGCCACACAACCCAATCGCACGTGGCATACTGCGTAGATGTTTTGCTGCTACACAGCACCAATGCTTTACAACACATGAACATGCCCAACCGTTTGTGAGTGCTGGCATGCTTGCCAATGGCGAGAATCTGGTTGAACTGATTGAGACCTCTAGTAACTTTCAGGCCCAGTCCAAGGCAGCAGCACGTGCCATCACTCGCATGCATGGCGATCCAGTGTTTCTTTGGGTTGGCCGATTACACCCAATCAAAGATCCATTGACGGCGTTGCGTGCATTCGCAACAATTGCCCAAACTCGGCCAGAGGCGCGGCTGTATCTGCACTACCTCACCAATGAAATGGAGCCAGAACTACGTAGCTTTGTTGCCAGCCAACCAAATCTGAGTGATAAAGTAGCATTTCGTGGGCGTGCAGCATTCGAACAGATGCCAGCAATCTATAGCAGTGCTGATTTTATGCTACAAGCAAGCCTACGCGAGTTCAGTGGCTGTGCAATACTGGAGGGAATGGCGTGTGGTGCCATCCCGGCAATTAGCGACATCCCATCGTTTCGTATGATGACAGGCAATGGACAGGTGGGGATTCTCTTCCCGATTGGCGATGCCGATTCGCTGGCGCGCCAGATTCTTGCGATCCCTGCTGATAAGATCGAGCGGCATGCACAGGCAACCCGTGGCTATTTCGAGGCGAATCTGAGTTTTACGGCAATGGCGCTTCGGCTGGAGCAGGTGTATCAGGAGCTTGTATGAGTCGGCGTAACTGCACCATTATCAGAAGCGCTCCCGCAAGGCGGGCACACAAGCGTGCAAGTGGCGCACCTGGCAGGCTCAGGAATGGAATAAGCCATGCCGCACTGCCAACCAGTGTAAGCGTCCGCAGCGCGTCTGCACCAGCCAAAAGCCTTGGCCGGTTGGCCGCATACACGAGTAACAGAAAGGGCGTTAGCCAGATATCTAGCATGGCAACACCAAGTAAGAGTTGAAAGATGAATGCCGCTGGCCGAAACGCATTACCATAGAAGAGTGCAATTACTGGCTCGGCGAATGGGAATAGTGGCAACAACAATGTGCTCAGGAGTGCGCTCCGAGCAAAGCTGCGCCTCAGGTAGCCACGTATCGCTTGTTGATCCGCGAGCTGAGAGGCCGCTGGCAATAGCACCGCATGCAGGCTTTGGTTAATACTATCGGCTTTACCTGCCAAGTTCGATGCAAGCGCATATTGGCCAATTGCAGCTTGTGGCAACCAGCGCCCAACCAGTAGCACATCCAGTGAGGAAGCCAACATGGCGAGTGCATTCGAGAGCCAAACCCAGACACCAAAACGCAGCAGTTCACGTGCTTCCGCTTTTAGAAAGGCCCATTGCGCTTGGCTTGCCTCACGTAGCTCGGCCATGATTGCAGGGCGAAGCAGCAACCACCACCAACCCAAGATCAGGCTGACAAACGACGTGCCGATCCCAAGAATACCCAGTGCGGTCGCAATCGTTAGCTGGCCAACATATTGCAAAACCACCGCCAGAAGCGTTGTCAGCGCCGAATTAGCCATGAGCACAAGCGTCAGCGAGCGGAATGCACCTGTCGCCTGGAGTAAGGCGCTTAAAGAGCCACTCAAACTGGTAACCGCAACCCCCAAAAGCGCAAGAATCACGAGCCAAGCCGCAGGATGCCCGGGGATAAGTGCGGACAGTGGCACGGCGATCAACAGGCTCACCAGGATGAGTAGACCAACCATAAACAAGCGCAGTTGGAGAAACGCAAGCGCACGCCGTGTCGCCAATGCTTGGTTTGCAGGCCATAGTGCTGCAACCCGCCGAACCACAGTTGCACTCAGCCCAACATCCAAGAGTGCACCGCCAAGCGATGCAACAACACCAAGGGTGGCAAACAGTCCAAACATAACCGGGCCAAGGCCACGGGCGATCAGGATGCTTGATACAAATCCAAGTGCCAAGCGTGCCAATGTACCGCTAAAGAGCGTTGCCCAGCCCTGGTTGAGTGGATCATTAATCTGGCCGCGCACTATCGCGCGTAGCTTCGTGAAGAACATCAACGTTCTAGCACTCCATTATTCCATCGTTCGATCATTCCATCGCGCCATCGTTCTGCGCTTTGCGCTCTGCCTTCCGCCCGCGATCCCTGCATAAGGAGCCATAGATGCGCGTTGGAATCATCACCCCAAGTATTAGTGCCAATGAGCAAGATTGGTGCATTCCTGCACTACGGCATCTTGTTCGCCAGCTGGCAAGTGAGAGTTTTCTACGGGTTGTTGCCTTACGTTATCCATTTCAGGCTGGAACGTACCCATTGTTTGGCGCACAGGTAACCGCCCTTGGTGGTGCAACACGCCGTAAGTTGGCGAATCTTCAGCTCTGGCAGGCAACCTTACGCACAATTGCACGGCTTCATCGCGAACGCCCATTTGATGTATTGCATGTATTCTGGGCTACCGAGAGTGGCGCACTTGCTGCACTTGCGGGCCGCATGCTTGGCATTCCTGTCGTCGTCAATATTGCTGGTGGCGAATTGGCAAAACTCCACGATGTAGGTTATGGCGGCCAATTAGTTCGCAGTGAACGTATTCGTATCCGGATCGCCCTAAGCCTCGCCGATGTTGTGGTAGCTGGGTCGCACTGGGCATGCCAAATGGCAACACCCTTCTTGCATCGCTCACGCCAACTGATACGCCGGCAGCATGCGGCCAATCTGGCTACCGATACGGCTAGTATACCAGCAGAACTGCGCGATGCCGCTGGCCCATGCCTCCGCCTGCCGCTAGGGGTCGATCTCAGCCTATTCACACCCCAACCAAGCCATACAAGAAACACACCTGCACGCCTTGTGCATGCAGCATCGTTAGTGCCTGTAAAGGATCAAGCTACTCTATTACGTGCATTGGCACTGGTACGCGATCACTCGATCCCATTTAGCGCCGAGATCGCCGGTGAAGGAATCCTCGATGCACAATTACAGGCGCTCGCAGCCGAGCTCCAGCTTGAACAGCATGTCCGGTTCCGTGGTGCACTCGCCCATGATGAACTACCTACCTTTTTTCATGGGGCTACTGCCTTCTTGCTTAGTTCATTGCACGAATCACAATGTATGGCGGTTCTTGAGGCAGCAGCGTGTGGTATTCCGACGGTTGGCACAGCGGTTGGTGTTATACCTGAGCTGGCACCTGAAGCCGCATTGGCAGTGCCATTACGCGATCCAGCCGCCCTCGCAACTGCGATTATCCAGTTGATTGAGGATCGCAACAAACAACAACATATGGCACAAGCCGCCATCCGCCGAGCGCACGAATGGAGCCTCGCTGCCTGCGTTACACGAACAAAGGCGGTGTATCAACTTGCCATGGCACGGCAAACAATCAACTAATGAATGTCCCAAAACATTTCGTTTCAGCTATTCCCACAGCTGAATACAAGCGCTACAATGGAAGCGAGCTAACGAAAGGAATACTCCATGCGTGCAATCCTCTTTGATGCGCCAGGCGAGCCAGATGTACTCTATTTGGGTGAAACTGCTACGCCAGTGCCCGCTACAGATGAACTGCTCGTGCGTGTTCTTGCAACCGCCGTTAACCGTGCCGAGCTCTTGCAGCGCCGTGGTGCCTACCCACCGCCGCCAGGTGCCTCGCCTATTTTGGGACTCGAATTGGCGGGTGAAGTTGTGCAGGCGGCTGGACAGTGGCAGGTTGGGGATCGAGTCATGGCGGTTGTTACTGGTGGTGGCTATGCCGAATATGCAACGGTGCCTGCCTCGGTAGCGATCCGCATCCCTGAAAACCTAAGTTACACCGAGGCAGCCGCTATTCCAGAAGCGTTCCTCACCGCCTTCCTGAATCTGTTTACACTTGGGCATCTCCAACAGGGCGAGACGGCTCTGATCCACGCTGGTGCAAGTGGAGTTGGAACTGCTGCCATTCAGCTCGCCCAAGCAGCAGGTGCCAAGGTTATCGCCACTGCATCGGCTACAAAACATGCGCTACTTAACCAACTTGGCGCGCTCGCTATCGATTATCGCAGTGGCCCATTTAGCGATGAGGTGCTGCGTATGACCGCTGGCTATGGCGCTGATGTGGTACTCGATTTTGTGGGTGCACCAAACTGGGCTAGCAATATGGCTGCGCTGGCACCACGTGGGCGGCTGATGCTGATCGGTTTTCTTGGCAGTTCCAATGGGCAGATCGACCTCGGCCTGATTATGGCCAAGAGTCTCACAATCACCGGCACAACACTGCGCCGCACACCGCTCCAGCAAAAGGCAGTGCTGGTTGAGGCATTTACCAGCTTTGCACTACCCCGGTTTGTGCGCAAAGAATTGCGACCAATCATCGATTCAATCATCCCGATTGCCGATGCTGCCCTGGCGCACAAGTATATGGAAGCCAACCGCAATGCAGGCAAGATTGTGCTCACCTGGGAGTGATACGGGAGCAATGGAGCAATGGAGCGATGGAACACAAAGCGCAGAACGTAACAGCGCAAGAACGCAAGAACGCAACAGTGCAGGAGCGATGTCACCTCGTCTCCTTGTCTCCTTGTCTCCTTGTCTGTGTTATGCGCTGTCACCCCTGGTCTCCGCACACTTTCATGGATGGCAAATGTAGGGTATAGTATTCCTATGTGAAGCGTGAAGCGAGTTGTTCTTTGGTTCTCTAGTTCTACGGTTCTTGGTGTAGGCGAACACAAGGTTCGCCCGTACAATGGTTTTTGGTTTTTGGTTTTTGGTTTTTGGTTTTTGGTTTTGGTTTTGGTTTTGGTTTTTGGTTTTTGGTTCTGCGGTTCTGCGGTTCTGCGGTTCCGCTGTTCTTCAGGTTCTCTCTATGATCACACTCCTGCATGGCCCAGATGAATTCCGCCGCACCCAAGCGCTGGCTGAGCTACGCAAGCAGATTCCAGCTGATCTAAGCGATCTCAATCTGACGATCCTTGATGGCAGGCGGCTAAAACTCGACACGCTAATTGCTGCGTGTGAGGCGTTTCCATTTATTGCAGATAAACGAATCGTGGTTGTTCAGGATCTATTGAAACACCAGAAAGCAGGTGCTGACCGTGAGGCACTGCGCAACTATCTCGAACGCATCCCAGCGACATGCGATCTCATTTTCGTTGAGAACGAAGATTTCGATAAGCGCAGTGCGGTCTTCACATACCTGAAGAAAGTTGCCCAAATACAGGAATTTACGCTTATGGAGACGGGCGAACTGCAACGCTGGCTAAATGCCCATGTTCAGGAGCATGGTGTGCGCCTCGATCCCGCCGCCGCCCAACGCCTGATCAACTGCGTTGGCAGTGAGACCCGTACGCTCATGAATGAGCTCGACAAGCTCGCCTCGTATGTCGGGCGCGGTGGGCGCATTACCACCCAAACTGTCGATCTGCTTGTACAGGACGATCAAGAGCAGAATCTGTTTGCATTTATCGATGACCTAAGCGCCCGCCGCCGTGCTGCGGCCCTAGCAAGCGTTCGGCGGCTGCTCAACGACGGCCAAGCCGCACCCTACATCCTCTTTATGGTAGCGCGCCAGCTACGCATCCTGCTTGGCGTGAAGGATCTCGTCGCCCAACACATGCGCCCCGATGATATCGTAACAAAACTCAACCAGAAGCCCTTTGTCATCCGTAAGGCACTCGATCAGGTGCGTGGCTTCCCCGACGATGAGCTTCTACGCCTACACGACCGTGTGCTTGCACTCGATCACGCCAGTAAAACCGGGCGCATCGAACCAGAAACCGGCCTCGAATTGCTTGTAGCAGAGTTTGCAGGCCCGTAGTAGAGAGCGCATAGCGCATAACGCATAACGCAATGTTCCTGCGTTCTTGCGCTCCTGCGTTCCTGCGCTCTTGTTGTCTCCCCTCCTTATCTCTGCTATACTTTGCGGCATACTCGTTTCAACATGCAACATGGTAGTGTTATGTCGCGTCTCTCGGTCGAAATCAATGGTATTGTGCAGACTTTCCCCGTTACCGATGCAGGGCTACAGATTGGCCGGGCACTGGATAATGATATCGTCCTGCAACATGCGTTTATTTCGCGCCGCCATGCGTTGATCGAAACCCATGGGCGTGAGGCATGGATCAAGGATCTCGATAGCCGAAACGGGCTCTCGGTAAATCGCCTGCGTGTGAAGGAAGAACGCTTAGCCGATGGCGATGTGATCCAGCTTGGGCCATATGAACTGCGCTACGAGGAGCGGGCTGCGCAGAGTGTTGTTCTCGACGACAGCAAATATTTCCCGGTTACATTTGGTGAGAGCCGTGAGGTTCTGGGTGCCGAGCTACCCGAACTCGCACTCGACATCAGTGAATTCTATCGCATTAGTAAGCGCCTTAGCGCCATTTTCGATCTACGCGATCTGCTCCATGCTGTTGTAGAAGAGGCGCTACGGATTGTGCCTGCTCAACGCGCCCTGCTTCTTCTCCAACAAGGAAATGAGCTTGTGCCACGTGTGGTATATCCACCCGATTTAGGCGATGTCGCGATCAGTTCCACGATTGTCCGCAAAGCACGTGAGGGCGAAGCCGTGCTGACACGTGACGCACTGATCGATTTTGCTGGCGTTCAGAGTATTGTTGGCGCAAATATCCGCTCGGCGTTGTGCGTGCCACTCCTGAGTGAGGGCAGCGTCACCGGCTTAATCTACCTCGATTCGGCTGGGCGTGACCAATTTGGCGAACATGAGCGCGATCTACTCGCAGCGGTTGCCAATTATGCCGCACTCAATATTGAACGTGCGCGTCTGACCGATGAGCTACGCCAACAGGCCGAGCGTCGCCAACTCTTTGAGCGCTTTGTTTCACCCAATATTGCCCATGAGGTCGGCTCGTATTTCACCGAACATGGCCGCCTGCGCGAGCCACAGGAACTCATGGTTAGTGTGCTCTTTGCCGATATTAAGGGGTTCTCCTCACTTTCCGAAAAGCTCTCACCACGCGCCATGCAGGATCTCTTGAATGAGTATCTGCATGAGATGACCGAAATGATCTTCAAGCATGGCGGGACGCTCGACAAATATATTGGCGATGGGATTATGGCGCTCTTCGGCGCACCCCAATTCACCACGATTGGAGATTCAAATCAATTTGCGGTTAACGCTGTTAGCGCAGCTCTCGATATGATCCATGCGCATCGTGATTTGATGGCACGCCTCGAAGATCCAAGCCGCCGCTTTGATTTTCGGATTGGCATCAATACTGGCCCAGTGTTTGCTGGTTTCTTTGGCACGCGCCAACGCCTGGAGTATACTGTGATTGGTGATGTTGTCAACACCGCCTCACGGCTTGAGGGGCGGGCAGAGACAAATACTGTATTAATTGGTGAAGCTACCTATCTCGCGATTGGCAGCGGCTTCCAAGTTCAGGAAATGGGCGAGTATCAGCTCAAAGGGAAAGAAAAAACCGTCCGCACCTTTAAGGTGCTTGGGCGCGCGAAATAAGGAACACATGCATGCCAGTCATTGTTGGTATTCGATTTAAGGATTCAGGCAAAACCTACTATTTCGACCCGAACGGGCTCACGCCACTCAACCAGGGTGATCAGGTCATTGTCGAAACAGTTCGTGGGCCAGAACTTGCCAAAGTTGCCTATTCACCGCGCACGATCGAGGCTGAGGAAGTTGTTGGCGATCTTAAGGCGGTGCTGCGCTATGCGGAACCGAACGACCTTGAGCGCCTCAAGACACTCAATGCCCGCCAGACTGAGCTCATTGCGCGTTGTACCGAGAAGGTCATTGAACATAATCTGCCGATGCGGCTTGTTAAGGCTGAGTATAGTTTCGATGGCTCACGGCTAACCTTCTATTTCACCTCCGAAAAACGCGTGGATTTTCGATTGCTTGTGCGCGATCTTGCCAGGTTGTTTCGCGCTCGCATCGAATTACGCCAAATCGGCCCTCGCGATGAGGCAAAACTACTTGGTGGCATCGGCCCCTGTGGGCGCATGCTCTGTTGTGCAACCTTCCTCCCCGATTATGCACGCGTTTCGATCAAAATGGCCAAGGATCAGGATCTGCCGCTTAATCCAATCAAGATTAGTGGTGTGTGTGGCCGCCTGTTGTGCTGCCTGGCCTATGAGCACGAACAGTATCTCGAAATCAAGGCCGAGCTACCCAAGAAAGGCTCCTGGGTGCAAACCCCAGAAGGCCCAGGTGAGGTGGTTGCGGTTAATGTTGTTCGCGAAACGGTCTTGGTCGAACTAGCGGGCAGCATGTCGCAAGAGGAATACGCACCAGCCCAACTAAGCGCCGCAACCGAGCAGGTTGCCCAGATGGCACGTAGCCGTAATGAAGAAGGCATTACCCCAGCCGCCGCGCTCAGCGATCATCTGGGTGAACAGGCCGCTCATCAGCAACAGCGCCGTGATCGCCGCCCACACCATGAGCCGCCACCACGCCGTGATCGCGGTGAGCGCCGCTTGTTGCGTGATGAGATCGACAATCTGGAAGTGCTGGATGCGCTTACGCTACTGGAGGAGGGCCGCGACGACGAGGAATTGCCACGAGCTAGCGCGCCGCCTGCCGCTCCCCAGCAGCGCCCGAGTACACCTGAGCCGCGTAATCCTGAGCCACGCACCCCTGGGCAACCTGCTGCAGGGAGAAGGCCGATCCAAGCACAGCGCCGTGCCCAAAGCCCACAAGCGGAGCCACCACGGCCACCACAGCCACCACATGCTGCCAAAGGCGAGCACTCACAACAAGAACAGCCAGCAGCACGCAATAAGCCCAATTCGCCGAATCAACCCAATCCACAGGGCCGCCGCCGCCGCAGAAAAGGGTAGCCCATGCGCTATGCAATCAAGGTTGCAACTGGGGCGAAGGTTCGGCTTGCCGAGATCGATCCCAAACAAGATGGTGGTCTCAGCAAGGCCGAGGGTGTAGCAGCGTTCGACAAGCTCGATAAGCAACTCGATGCGTTGCAGGAAGAACTTTATGCTGCTGGAATACATAGTGTACTGGCAATCTTCCAGGGCATGGACACCAGCGGTAAGGATGGCGCAATTCGAACGGTCTTCCGTAGTTGCAACCCACAGGGCATGCAGGTGGCTTCATTCAAAGTGCCAACCGAAGAAGAACTCGCACACGATTTCCTCTGGCGCATCCATCAGGTTGTTCCGCGCAAAGGCGTGCTTGGGATCTTCAATCGCTCCCACTACGAAGATGTACTGGTTGTGCGTGTGCATAATCTCGTTCCCGAGGGAATCTGGAAACGCCGCTACGATCAGATCAATGCCTTTGAAGCGCTCCTGGCCGCCAGAGGCACCCTTGTTCTTAAATTCTTTCTGCATATTAGCAAAGAAGAACAGGAACAGCGCCTGCTCGAACGTGAACAGGATGTAGCAACGGCTTGGAAGCTCTCGGCTGGTGATTGGCGCGAACGTAGCCACTGGGATGCCTATACGGAAGCATACGAAGATGCCATCAATCGCTGCAATACCGAACATGCACCCTGGTATATCATCCCTGCGAATCGCAAATGGTATCGCAATCTCGCCGTCGCTGAAGCACTTGCCACCACGCTCGATGACCAACGCGACACCTGGAAGAAGCGGCTAGAAAAGCTTAGCGCAGAACGCAAAACTGAATTGGAAGAGTATCGGAAGAGCAATGAAGCAATGAAGCGGGGTGCCCTCTGGGCCAAGCAATGAAGCAATTGAATGGTGCTTGGGTGAGGTTTGTTTCAATGCTCCAATGCTCCAATGCTTCATTGCTACCAAAGGTGAATTATCATGACCGACACAGAGCGTTTCTATCATATCGGGTTTGGCCGCGCGGATTTAGGGTCGGAGCCACCAATCGCTGCCGTTCTTTCAGGAGATCCTGATCGGGCGAAGTTGATTGCACAGACCTATCTGCGTGATGCACGCGTTCTTTCCGATCATCGTGGGTTGAACAGCTATCTTGGGTACTTGCCGAACGGCCGTCCGCTACTCTCTGCCACCAGTGGCATGGGCGCACCATCGCTCAGTATTGTTGTCAATGAGTTGGTGCAGGTTGGCATTAAAACGATTGTGCGGATTGGCACATGTGGTTCGATCCAGCCATACGCCACGCCAGGCAGTGTCGCAATTAGCCAAGCAGCGCTCTGCCGCCAAGGCGCTGCCAACGATATTGCACCTCGCGAGTATCCTGCCGCTGCTGATCCATTCGTCACGGTCGCATTGGTTGAGGCTGCCCGTAAGCTAGGAGCCGAACATCACCTTGGCGTTACCGCTTCCGTCGATACATTCTATGAGGGACAGGAGCGTAGCACCTCTTCGGCGAATCCTCATCTCCAGCGCTGGCTTCAGGGGATCAACGAAGAATATCTGCACCTCAAGATTCTGAACTACGAAATGGAGTGCGGCACCCTCTTCAAGATGGGCCTGGTCTATGGGTTTGCCGCTGGGTGTGTCTGCGGGATTGTTGCTCAACGCACCAGTGCAGAAACGATTGTGCGGGATCAGAAGGGCATCGCGGTAGAACACGCAATCAACACGGCCCTCACTGCGATTGCTGCATTCGCATAACGGTCAGGAAGATCTGCTGGCGTTTTGATTGCGTTTTGAATAACTCTTGGTACTTTTGGGCGCGTCGTGCTACGGTATAGTTACGAGACATATACCATAGTACGGCGCTTCCAGTTGCTAACAGGAGCTCTCCATGCATCGAAAACGTTATCTGCATGCCATTCTATCGTTGCTCTTCTTCTGCCTTATCCCCACTACCCGCCATGCGGCAGCCATTGGTGGCAATACTTGGTCATACTACCTTCTAACGACCGATAACAAAATTGGCCTGGGAATTGAAAGCCAGCCCAATCTTCCGGTTACTCCAGCTGCTGTAATTGGCCTCACCAGTGGCGATACGCTTGTCGCAATTGCTGTTCGCCCACAGAATGGCCGCTTATATGGCCTGGCAACAACCGCAACCCCTGGTGCAGTGCAACTCTACGCAATCGACCTCAACAGTGGTTCCCCTTTTGCGACCCTCATTGGCACGGCTGGTAGTTTTACAGCGATCACCGATTTAGGCGCCAACTTTGGCATGGATTTCAACCCGGTTGTTGATCGATTGCGGGTTGTAAGCGACAATGGCAGCAACTTCCGTATCAACCCAAATACTGGCGCACTCATCGATAGCGATTCTATCCCAGCTAACGGCACCAACCCAGACGCCGCGATCAATGGCGCGACAACCAGCGCTGATGCTACTGCATACACAAACGCTGCGCCCAACACCAGCGCAACGACACAGTATACGCTCGACTCAGCCAGCAATTCGCTCTACATCCAGAGTCCGCCGAACAATGGAACCCAAACTAACCCGCTACCAATCACCCTCAACAGTGTTCCGCTGGATTTCAGCAATGAGGGTGGATTCGATATCCCGCACGGCGTGAATGTCAGCACATCAAATAGCCCTGCCACTGGCCAGGCCTTAGCTGCACTTAGTGTTGCTGGGGTGGCTAGCCTCTATAGTATTGAACTCTCAACCGGCGCTGCAACTCTGATCGGCGCATTAAATGGGCTATCTGTGCGTGATATTGCCGTATTCCCGACTACACCTGCCGCAATCGCCTTGGATACAAGCGGCCCAAGGCTCAAGCGCTTTGCACTGAATACACCTGGTACTATCACAAACCAGCAAATTACCAATATCTCTGTTGGCGAACTATTGGTCGGGATCGCTAATCGCCCAGCAACCGGCCAACTCTACGGGCTTGGTGCAAATGTAGGAGCCAATACTGCATCGTTGTACATCATCGATCCACAGACAGGCGCGGCCACACTTGTTGGAACATCTGCTCAGATCGCCTTTGTTGATACAGGTGGTATTACTGCTGTCGATTTCCCACCAATTAATAGCGGGTATGGCATCGATTTCAACCCAACAGTTGATCGATTGCGGGTCGTTGCAGGAACCGGCTTAAACTTCCGCGTCAACCCAAATAATGGCGCGCCTGTGGATGGCGATTCTAACGCAACTAACGGCACCAACCCGGATGGCGCAGCCAATGGATTGCCAATTGGAAGCACGGGGGTTAGTGCAGCAGCCTATACCAATAACTATGGTCAATCACTGGTTGGTGGCATCACCACGCTCTATACCCTAGATCCAACCAGCAATAAGCTCTTCATCCAAAACCCGGCCAATGCTGGTACGCAAACCAGCGGCGTGGCCCTCACGCTCGGCGGCGCTCCAATCGATTTCAGTGCGGCTGTTGGGTTTGATATTCCTGCTGGAGTGAATGCACCTAGTTCTGGGGCGGCGGCTACTGGCAATGGCTATGCCACGCTTACCGTCAACAATAGCACTTCATTATATCGAATACAGCTAGCGACTGGTGCATCAACATTACTTGGCTCTGTTGATGCTGGGACACTCAGCCTCAATGGCTTGGTCGTCTGGAATGCACCCAACGAGGTAGCTATCTCCAGCCCAAGTTTGAATATACCCGAGGACAGTGGGAATGTAACAATCACAATCAACCGGCGTAGTGGCGCACCAGTCGTACTCTCATATAGTATTTTTGCAGGAACTGCCAGCGCCTCAAGTGATTATACGCCAACTAGTGGTGTGCTCTCATTTAGGAGTGGTGAAACCAGCAAGAGCTTTGTGCTTCAGATCACCGATGATAAGATTGCTGAGCCTAATAAGAATCTTACGATTCAGCTCAATGGCCCAATCGAAGGAATCACCAGCCAAATACTAACAATTGTGGATGATGATCGCGATCTCTTCTTGCCACGCGTTATGCGTTAGGAGTGGCAATGAGCCAGTGGTTGGATGCGGATGTTGCTCACAAGCGTTCCAGGAATGCTGCTGCCAAACGCCGATTTCCTGCGGCGATACCGTCCAACAACTGGTGCCCTTTCTCGACTGTGGCATGGGTTGGATCACCAAATACGCCACTCGCACAGAATGTATGCAGCATGATTGGCTCAGCACCATACGTAGCTGGGAACACAGGATATTCGGGTGCAGCACGTTCCATGTGTACCTGTTCAGGGGCTAAGGCTAACATGATCGCAGTCTCAACCTCATCGGCATGATAGAAATGTGGCGCTGCTGGGGTGCTTGTGCAGATCTGCGCCGCCAATTGTGCAAGATCCGGGTAATCGAGCAGTAACACCGCGAAGCCAACCTGCTCTTGTAGATCCCGCGCAGCCAACCCAATTGGCTCGCGGTTGCCAAAATGGCCGTTGACCACAATCAGAGCACGCACACCTGCTGCATGTAATCCACGCCCAAGATCTACAACCATTGCCCGTACTGTTGCCGGTGAAAGCGAAAGCGTGCCTGCAAAACCACCATTATTCCAGGCATCACCATAGGCAATTGGTGGGAGCAACAGTGCATCAAGGTCTTCGGCCAATCGCCGTGCGACTCCTGCAGACATCACCGTATCTGTTGCCAATGGTAGATGCGGGCCATGCTGTTCGTGTGCCCCAGCAGCAATCACTGCCACTGTGGGGTTGGCCAATTGATCCCGCACCTCAACCCAGGTAGCAGTAGCTGCATCAAGCATCTATTACTCCTCACCAATATCTTCATTCCAGATTGCGGGGTTTGCCACAATATAATCAGACATCATGGTGATACATTCCTGTGATGCAAGATCGATTACCTGCACACCATGTTCGCGTAGCCAGTCGATTCCACCAGGAAAGTTCACCGATTCACCCACAACAACCGTACCAATATTGAACTGACGGATGAGGCCACTACAGTACCAGCAGGGCGCCAGCGTTGTTACCATAATCGTACGGCGGTAGCTGCGTTGGCGGCCAGCGCGCCGGAACGCATCGGTTTCACCATGCACCGAGGGATCGCCCTCCTGGACACGCCGATTATGGCCACTACCAAGCAATTGCCCGTTTGCATCGAATAGCGCTGCACCAATCGGGATGCCACCTTCAGCCAGGCCACTACGCGCCTCAGCAAGCGCAACCTGGAGCAGCGCCTGGTAATCAAGTTGCTCGGGCATGTCTTCCTCCTGATTGCAAATCCTTACATATACGAAGCTCGCGACTAGAATACCTCTACCCCAAACCCGGCAACCTCATCAGCAAATTCCTCGATCTCTTTTGTCGTTTTCAGTTTTTCGATCTGTTGCAACAGTTTACCGCGGTGCGCATCGCCAGTGAGCAATGCACGCTCCAGATACTGGCGCAGATATTCCTTGATTAATCGCACATCGGCGGGGAACAACCATTCGCCATTGAGATAGCGATCGACCGTCTCCTCCAGCACACCAGTCTGCTCGGTCATCCAGAAATGGGGTGGCCGTTCGACCGGAACCGGGTAGGGGTAATCTGGATTAGGCTTGTAGATCAGGGCACCAATTTGTTCGGGTTCCATATTCATAGATTCCTCCCTGCCATACTATGGCAGTATGTCGCATAATGACCAGCGGCTACAGGCAGTGATCGTTGCCAGAACATATCCAATAGGGTATTATACAGGGAGAAATAGTCGTTGGAAACATATCTCGAATGGAAAGGAGTCGATAGCCAGTAGGCAGCAATAGAATACCTGAATGCGCGCATGCGCTTATATTGTTCGCATGCATGGAAACACGAAAAATCTGTATTTTTTGAGATTACTGGAGCTCTTTACAATGCCAACTATTGGGAATGATGCGCGCAATGGAATGCGTTGGATGCGCGCCGACTTGCACCTTCACACGCCTGCCTCGGAAGATTATGCAGAGCCTACAGTTACTATCCTTGACATCCTACAAGAAGCTGAACGACGCGAGCTAGAGTTAATCGCCTTCACGGATCACAATACAGTTCGAGGGTATAAAGAACTTCAAGACGATATTGATTTTCTGAAGAAACTAGAGACACGTGGCCGCCTCAACCCAGATGACCAAATTCGCCTTGATGAATATCGCCGCCTCCTTGCGAAAATAACGGTATTGCCTGGTTTTGAGTTTACGTCGCATTATGGCGCCCATATCTTAGCCTTGTTTGCCCCAGATCAACTGATTAGTGTGATCGAATCAACCCTTATGTCACTTGGGGTGACGCCTGATCGCCTCAATGATGGCGCCTGTTCGATTCCAGATACCCGTTACGTGATCGAAGCCTATGAGCTGATTCATCGCGCCGGTGGGATTGTTATTGCACCACATGCCAATGGCCCAAATGGCGTTATTACCGAAACGCTTCGCATGGGAACCAGTGGTCAAGCACGGGTTGCCGCAACCCAACACGCATCGCTGCATGCACTTGAATTTATTAATTTCTATACCGATCACGAAACCTTTACCTCGCCCGGCTTCTACAATGGCAAAACCGAGCATTATGAACGCCGCATGTTCTGTATTCAGGGTAGTGATGCCCATCGGCTTCGGCGCATCCCTGCTGGTGATGGCGATGCTTGGCACAAAAGTGGCATCGGTGATCGCTATGTAGAACTGCTCATGCCAGATACCAGCTTTGCATCGCTCAAAGCCCTGTTCGCATCCAAGGATTTTGATCGCGTTCGGGTACCGAAGCGTGACCGCAAACAATGGGAGGTTGATACCCTGCGCTTCGGGCCACCCTCCGATCGCCAAATTCTGCGCTCAGGCGACACCGATCTCCAGCAGCTCGGCTACGATATCGCAGCGCTTTCAAATAGTGGTGGCGGGGTGCTTATTCTTGGAGCCGCACCGGATGGCAGTAGCTTTTCTGGTGTCCCACGCCCCGATCAACTTAGTGAGCAGGTACGTAAGCTGGCAGCCGAAGACATCATGCCAACCCCATCGCTCACCATGGAACTGCTGAACTATGAAGGGCGAGACCTCATTCGTGTTGAAGTACGCGCCGCCGATCATCCACCCTACCTCGCTAATTCTGGCGTGATTTATGTTCGCCGCGATGGTGAGACAATCCCAGCCGATCGTGGCGAGATCATTCAACTCTGCAGGCGTGCGCTTGCCGAAGGAGCAACTTCGCCACTCGATAATGGCGAGGAACTGGAGCTACCTCGTAGCGGTGTGCAAATCGTCTCATCGCAAAAACGTGCTGGCGTCTGGACGTACGAGGTGCGTGATTTGCGTACCACCGCGGGCGTTACGCGTGATCGAGCGCAAGGGCTGTGGGCGTATGCCATTCACCGATCCGAGGATCTGCGCGAAGGGCGGGTGGATATCCAAGGACAGGTACGCTGGCGCGGGCGGCTAGGCCTCTGGCGCGCCTACCGCCAGGGTAATCGCACCAAATACGATCTGGTTCACCGCGATCCAAATGGTGTGATCGATAATGTCTTCTTTGGTGTTTCCGATTGGGGCCTTGGCGAGAACTGGCAAGCGCTGCTGAGCGATCGGGTTGGTGAGATTGTTGAGCAAGAGCCAGGTGCCTTCCACGAGGATGAACCACCACTGCTTGGCAGCCCAGATATGCCCGATTCACCTGATGATCAACCAATCTGGGGTGATCGACGCTACCGCTGGCGTGGTCGCGGCGGCCTTATGCAGATTGCACGTGATCCAAATGGGCAACCACGCTTTGATCTCGCCATGAAAGACAAAGATGGCGATACCTTCCAGGAGTTTCAGTCTGTCCCACGCGAAAAGCTCACCGAGGCATGGCTGAATCTTATTCGTGTTGTACGCCCGCGTACCGGGATCGAGGTAGTGAGCATCGAACACGATGAGCAAGGCGACCCGCGCTTCATCTTCCGAAACCTTCGCACTGGTGAGGTTAGCAATGCACCATGGCGACTTCAGGATATTGAAGAGGGTACAGTTCGCCAATATGCGGCGCGCATGTCGCTGCAAGATGGGATGCTCGATGAGGACACCGTACGTTGGTGGGGTAATATTGGCTATCTGCGCCCGATGCGTAGCCAGGTCGATTTGGTCTACCGTGATGAAGATGGTGTTGACCACTTCTTCTATGCCGCGCGCCGCGATGAGCTCTCTGGCGAATGGCGCGAGTTGATCGAGGAGTATGGCGAGGTGTGAGCGCAGAGCGCAGAGCGCAGAGCGCAGAACGCAAAGCGCAGAACGCAGAGTAGTGGGCAGGTAAGCCTGTGAACGGTTCTTGGTTCTTGGTTCTCTTGTTCTCTTATTCCGAGGAGAATATTTGCAATGACGGAACTGATGCTCATTAATGGCGAGCGAGTGCCAAGTGTGACAGGCGAGACCTTTACGGTGCAGAATCCTGCCACCGAGGAGCTTCTTGCTTCTGTGCCGCAGGCAAATGAGGAAGATGCGCGCCGTGCGATTGCTGCGGCAAAAAACGCCTTTATCAATTGGCGTAAAGCTACCGCCCACGAGCGCGCCCATCTTCTGCACAAGGTTGCCCGCCGCATCCGTGAACGCACTGAAGAACTGGCAACGCTTATGACGCTCGAGGGTGGCAAGCCACTCAACGAGAACCGTGATGAGCTTGGTTGGTGTGCCGATTGTTTCGATTATTATGCCGAATTGCAGCGCAATACCCGTGGGCGTGTAATCCCCTCTGTCGAGCCATCACAGCTTGCCATGGTGCTCAAAGAGCCATATGGGGTTGTCGCCGCAATTGTGCCCTGGAACTACCCGATTCTGCTGATGACATGGAAGGTCGCTCCAGCACTCGCCGCTGGCAATGCGGTTGTTATCAAGCCAAGTGAAATGACCCCATTGACAACGCTACGCTTTGCGGAGATCTTCGATCATATGCCGCCAGGTGTTGTGAATATCATCACCGGTTATGGCGCAACTGCTGGCCGTGAACTGATTGTCAGCCCGGATACTCACCTGATCGCATTCACTGGGTCATTCAACACTGGCCGCGAGATTGCGCGCCTAGCCGCCGAACGCGTGAAGAAAACCCATCTGGAGCTCGGCGGCAAAGATGCCTTTATTGTTGCTGAAGATGCCGATCTGGATATCGCTGTGCCGGGTGTGGCTTGGGCTGCACTGTTGAACGCTGGGCAAGTCTGCACAAGCACCGAGCGTGTGTATGTCCAGGAATCGATTGCCGGACGCTTCACCGATTTGTTAGTTGATTTTGTGCGCACATTACGGCTCGGCCCTGGGATGGAACCTACCACCGATATTGGCCCCTTGATTGGCGATCGCTACCGCGCCAAAGTCGAGAGCCATGTTGAAGAGGCACGTGCACGTGGCGCCAAGATCCTCACCGGTGGCAAACGCCCCAAACACCTGGATCGTGGGTTCTTCTACGAACCAACCGTACTCACTGGCGTCGATCATCGCTACCAAATTATGCGCGAGGAGACATTCGGACCAACCATCCCGATCATGACCTATGGTAGCTTCGATCAGGCAATTGCGCTCGCCAATGATTGCGATTATGGGCTGGGGGCGAATCTGTATACCAACGACCCACTTAAGGTCAAGCAATATTACGAAGAAGTCAAAGCCGGCACATGCTGGGTCAACGACCCATTAACCGATAATGACGCTGGGCCATTCGGCGGCATGAAATTCTCGGGTGGCGCACGCGAACTTGGCGAAGAAGGCCTGGAGGCGTTCCTGGAAACTAAGCACGTCCACTGGGATTTCCGGATGGAGCGCAAAAGCTGGTGGTTTCCATATGGGGATCAGGGATAAGAGCCCTCACCCCAGCCCCTCTCAGGCCCAGAGGGCACCCCCGCGGGAAGAGGGGTGGCAGCCGCGCAGACGATGGCAGCGATGAGATGACTCACCTGTGCGGTTCGGCTTTGGAATGGGCATGTTATACTAAAGGCATGCCCCGTACAAGGAGTGAACATGACCTCAGCACCTGTTTCCTCACAACCCTTGATTAACCTTGATCTCATCCTATCGGTTGGTCATGCTATCGCTGAGAAGTTCAATCCTGAGAAGATTATTCTTTTCGGTTCATATGCGTATGGCAACCCTTCGTCCGAATCAGATGTTGATTTGCTGGTTGTCATGCCATTTGAGGGCCATGAATCTCAGCAGGCACTTGCGATTCGCAGACAGATACGCATGCCCTTTCCTGCTGATATCCTCGTTCGTTCCCCGCAACAAATCCACGAGCGGCTGCTGATCAACGATTGGTTTATTCGCGAAATCATTGAAAAAGGTCGTGTGCTGTATGCAGCCACTAACCCAAGAGTGGATTGAAAAAGCCGAAGGAGATTTCGCAACAGCCTCACGCGAGGTTCGCGCCCGTTTACTGCCGAACTATGATGCGGTATGTTTTCATGCCCAACAATGTGAGCGACTGGTGATCGACTGGCGCAAGAAGCAGCAGGCCCGCGCTGGAGTGCAGGTCGCAATTCACGATGGGCTAAACGACCTACCCGACACATACGATACTCAGCGTTTCCAGCACACCCTCAACGTCGTCTACCAGCACATCTACGAGAACTACGCGAGCGCTGAACAGAGTACATATGCGAGGGCGGCGTGAACTAACAGGGGTTTATGCAGCATACTGCGCTCAGTCTCACCTATCGAAGGTAATATGACATGAACCAGATCGGCCCCATCGAGCTGCTAGCTACAGCATTACTTGCCAACAAGTGGTAATGCAATACTATACCCGATCACTACGATTTGTGGCTCGCTATCATAGAGCTGGACTGAGCTACCAGCATGGCTTGTGAACCTGAACAGGTAGCTATGTGCGCCAACGGTGAGATGCGCCTCCGAGCGATAGAGCACACCAGCGGCTGGATCACCGCTGACTGCGGACATAGTATGCGGTTGGCCATCGACGACGACGGTTGCTTGTGTGGCTGCTAATCCCGCTGGATCGGTGTAGGTCACTTCAAAGAGGCAGCCTTCCAGCATATTACCATTGAGTGCGGCGACGCCCCCCGAGCCTAGCTGCGGAATGCTTGGCAGTGTCGTGAAGTGCCAGACTGCGCCGCTCGTGGTTCCACCAAAGCTGCGCGCAATCACCTGCCAGCTGTAGGTCGTTGCATAGGCTAACCCGCTTGGGACATAGCGTGGGCTGGTAAGGCCACTCGCCACACGTTCCCCCTGCAGGAGCAGATCGTAGGTTACTGGATCGTCATTGGCAAGCGCCGCATCCCACCTAAGTGATTCGCCGCGTGCAAACCCGCTGCTATTGTCAGTGGGGACCGGGTTGGGTGGTGAGCTGGGCGGCACATGGACAATCAGCTGGTTTGCGCCAGTTTCCGGCAGCTGCACAGTCCAACCATCACTGTTCGCGAAGTCAAACAGATAAGCATGTGTGCCTCCACTCAATTGGGTTGCGAAGCGATAGATTGCACCACTGGACGTACTGCCACTGACCTTCGCCATGGTTGTTGCCACACCATCAATCACAACCGCCGCCTGTGTTGCTGCTCTCGCATAGGGATCGCTATAGGTAACCTCAAAGGTAAAGGTATCTGCCAGTGTGCCTGTGCTGGGCGATACAGACCCTGCGCTCAGTTGAGGCGGCAAATCGGGCAGTGTGGTGAAGCGCCAACGCGGGCCAGCGGTAGGCCCAGCAACACTGCGCGCAATAATCTGCCAGTCATAGATCGTACCATACGCCAAATTTGGCGGGGAATAGCGTAAGCTCGTTAGATCGCTCGCCACCAGTTGATCGTTGATCAGGAGATCATAGGTTACTGGATCACCATCGGCCGTTGACGCCGCCCAGCGCAATTCAACATTCTTCGCAACGTCGATCGCACCATCGGCTGGAGTTGGGGTATTTGGGAGCGTTGGTCGCGCATGGACAACCACGCTGTACGAACCAGTCGCAGGCAGGCGCGCAGAGCTACCCTCGACATTCGTAGCGGTAAATGTGTAGGTGTGGGTTTCGCTAAGCAATGGCGTTGTATAGCGATAGATTGCGCCACTGGCTGGCGTACCGCTGATCAGCTCCATGGCCTCGGGTATCGAATCGATCAGCACCATCAGCTCGGCTGCTGGGCGAGCGAGTGGATCAGCGTAGGTCACTTCGAAGGTAAACAGATCATCAGTGGTTCCAGTAGTTGGCGATACACTGCCAGCACTCAATTGGGGTGGCGGGTTCGGTTGGCTCGTGAAGTGCCAGAGCGGCCCGGTTGTTGTGCCGCCAAAGCTATTTGCACTCACCTGCCAGCTGTAGGTCGTGCCATACGCCAGATCGGTCAGATCATACTGTGGGGTGGTGAGGCTATTGGCGACGATATTACCCTGCACCTCAACATCATATGTCACCGGGTCGCTACCGGCTGTCGAGGCAGCCCAGCTGAGCTGAAGTGTGCGGAGTGTCCCAGTTGCGTTATTGGCTGGGCTTGGCGAGCTCGGAGCGCTCGGCTGCGGATGGGGATCCGCCATGGTCGCAAAGCTCCAATTGCTGGTTGGTCCACGTGTGTCGCCATAGCTATCACGCGCAACGACCTTCCAAATATACGAGGTGCCATAGGCAACTGCACCGGCTGGCACCGTGAAACTCGTGCTGGTCAAGCCAGCATAGGTTGGACTATTCGGCAGCGTACCAGCATTCAGATAGAGGTCGTAGGTAACGCTATCGCCGGCCGCGCTATTCGGGTCACCACCACTCCAACTGAGCGCCAGCCCAAGCGGTTGCACAGCGTTTGCGGCATTGGCTGGGTTAAGCGGCGCAGGGAGATTCGGTGGATCATTGACGACAGGTTTGGCAAGCGTGCCTTGGGCTGGCAGGCGTAACCCAGCGCCAAAATCGAAGGCAAATTGGTGCGTACCAAATGCCAGGGCGGTTGCGTAGCGGTAGAGTGCCCCGCCTGCGAATGTTCCACTCACCAACGACATGGGTATCAGTGGCAGGGCATCCAGCAGCAAATTGGCCTGTGTGGGGGGTTGGTTACTGGCGTTCGTATAGGTCACTTGGAAGGTATAGGTTGCACCAACCGCACCAACCTCTGGTGTAACGGTGCCACCGGTCAATGTATCGGCCAATGCAGCGGCTCGGTCAATCGTAAAGCTATCGAACGGATTACTTAGCGTGCCATTTACTTCCTCATGCGCCTCAATCGTCAGGCGTGCGCCATTGATCACAACTCGGGTAGCATGGTAAGCGCGCACCATCGCGCCAGCGGGAGCAACACTCCACGGCCCGCGATCGGCACCCGTCTGCACCGAGCCGATTGGCCCTCCACCGCCACCGGTAATTACATACACGATCCCACCTTGGTCGATCGCGGTTGGGCGGCCAATATCGTTCGGATCGCTGGTTTTGGCCCATGGCATCGAGCGCTCATAGATATGTTGATCACCCGACAATACCAGATCAATCTGATATTGCTGGAAGATCGGCACAAGGATCTGGCGGGCGTTACGGTTAAGCGACCCCTCGCTGCCACCAGGAATGCCACCCGCCCAGGCATTGGACGAGAAGGGACCAGCTTGCAGTAGTACAATCTTCCAGAACTGGCTGGTATTGGCGAGATCATTCTTTAGCCAGCTAACCATCGCACTATCGCTCCCACCGCTCTGCAATGGTAGGTAAGAATTAAGCGAAACAATATGTGCATTGCCATAATCGAACGAATAATATTTCTCGCGATCAGCTGTGACGGTGGCATTGCGTGGCAATGAAAAGATCTGAAGGTATGGGGCCAGATCACTGACGGGCGCTGCAAGTGGATAATCCTGATAATCGTGATTACCGACCGCTGGGTAGAAGGGGATCGAATCGAGCAGGCGCTCATAGCCAGCATAGATTGCAAACAGCTTTGCATACCATTCTTCATACACAGTTGGCCGCGTTGGGCTGTAGCCAATCATATCACCGCAGTGGAGCATGAACTCAGGCACAAGCTGACGCATGCGTGTGGCAACTTGCATCTGGTGGGTGTTCCCCGATCCACTATCACCAAGTACCACGAATGAAAAGGAGCTCTCGTTCGCAGGGCGTGCAACACGCAATGTGCTGGCACCCAGCTCAACACCATCTGTGATAACCCGGTAGGAATAAATCTGGCCAGGAACCAAGCCTGTCAGTGTCGCCGATTGCAGATAGAAGCTATCGTACTGCCCATACGGTTCAACCGCCCCAGGGCGAAGGATGTAGGTAGCTGTCGCAGCAACACTCGTCTCAGCCGCTGTGCCAACGCGGTAGCGCACCTCACTCACGCCGCTGACCCTCATCGCCCACATCACGGTGATTGAGCTGGTGGTGCTATTCTGCAGGTATGGCCCCCACAACAGGCTACCAGCTGCAAGGGTTTGTTCAGCGCGCTGCAGCATGGCTAATATGAGGCCAGTGCCAAGGGTTGCTACAGCATGCAGGAAACGGCGGCGACTAAGCGCCTGCTGCTCAGAACCTGCCAGTTGCGCTGATGTGATGGACTCCATGGCGTGCATAACCAGGAATATTACTATTCCACACGAAAGCCCGTGCGATGCAGTGGTGCGTGGCATGGCAGGGGCTTAACTACATGCTTTAACAGCTTCACCTATCATGGTGCCATACATGTGTTGTGAAGTCAAGTAAAAGTATTTTTATCTCAGGGCTAATGCAAAGTCGTGAAGACTGAATCGCACGAAACACCTCGCTGGTATGATACGGGTGCTTACGACCGTTTCACAGCCAAAGAGGTGTTCCGATGGATCCTATCATATTCACGGTGACTCCGGGTGGGCAAACACCGGTATTCGCGCTCAATGTGTCAGACCTGTTGGCACGATTGCAGACGATACCGGACCAACGCAAACGTCGTGGCGTGCGCTATCCACTCGCCGTGCTGCTCGTGATTGCGATCCTGGCAAAATTGTGTGGCCACAGCCAGGTTCATGCGCTTGCGGGGTGGGCTGCAGAGCGCGCGCCAGAATTGGCCGCGTGGTTTGGTCTGCAACGGCCGTGTATGCCGCATCCCACCACCTGGGCACGTATCCTCGGCCATGCCCTGACCGCCCAGGCGCTTGAAACGGCGCTTCAACCCCTGTTGGTGACGCTGACTGCGGAGGTTCCCGCACGCGCTAGCCGCCAGATTGCCCTTGATGGCAAAACCATGCGTGGCACTACGGAATGTGTCAATAGGTTTTGAGACAGTCTTTTCGACCAATTACGACCACATGTGGTCGTTCCATGCTTTCGTTT
>JANLSE010000212.1:0-16440 GCA_031362265.1 Roseiflexaceae bacterium | reverse complement strand
CCTAGCACATGAGGTTTTGCTCTGGCAACATGGATGTAGAGGATTAGAGAAACAGTGCGATGACCCAGCCGAGCACGAAGAGCATGCCGAACTGCATGTGGAGCTTGGCTGTCTGGCGGAGTACTGGCTGGAGCAGGCGCGGCTCGGTTTCGGTTGCGGCGATACGGCTGGTGCGCAGTGCCAGCGGGAGCGTGAGCATGGTGAGGAGCGTGGGCCAGGGGGCGAACTGCAATGCGACGAGTAGGATTAGGATGATGTAGGCACCGCCCACAAGAACGAAGTATTCCATGCGCGCACCCTGGCGTCCGAAGAGGATTGCGAGGGTGCGTTTGCCAAACCCACGATCAATATCCATATCGCGCAGGTTGTTGGCATGGAGGATTGCCGCGACCAGACAACCAACCGGAAGAGAAGCGAGCAGCGCTCCGACCTGGATCTGCTGGTTTTGCACATAATAGGCCCCGATCACCATCACCGGCCCCATAAAGATAAAGACGGCAATTTCGCCAAGGCCAACGTAGGCAAGTGCGAATGGCCCGGCAGTATAGAACCAGCCGGTTAAGACGCTGAATAGCCCAAGCCAGAAGATAAACATGCCCGCGACGCTGACGAGGTAGAGGCCAATCGTTGAGCCAAGGGTAAAGCAGATGATTGCGGCGATGAATACCTGGCGAGCTGTGAGATCGCCGCGTTTGAGTGCCCCGCCAATACCATACTCCTGCACTTTGTCGAGCCCTTTGCGATCATCATAATATTCGTTAGCGAGATTGGTTCCGGCTTGAATAAAGATCGATCCGATTAATGCCAGGGCGAAGATGAGACAATTGAATGGTCCAGTACTGGCCGCAATAACACTACCAAGCGCTATTGGTACAATTGCGGCAGTATAACTCCACGGCCGAAAGGTTGGCCACCAAATATTCCAGAGTTGTTTCATGTGAACCTCATCAGTATGTACTTCGTCTGATTGTACCAACATTCACAAAATAGACAAGTGAGGAGGCGTGGTACAATTGTGCTGTGTTTGGAGATTGACAGAGATTGATTGACGCGAGGGTTTAGCTGCGGAGTATCGGATCATGAGTGACACCCCCATTCAGCGTGCAGAGGCGTTACGCGAGCAGTTACGTATGCATAACTATCGCTACCATGTGCTTGATGACCCAATTGTGAGTGATGCGGAGTATGATGCGCTGATGCGTGAATTGCGCTCGATTGAGGCCGAGCATCCAGAGCTGATCACTCCTGATTCGCCAACGCGACGAGTAGGCAATGCACCATCTGAAAAGTTCGCGAAAGTACGCCATCCGGTTGCTATGCTTTCGCTTGGGAATGCGTTTGATGAGGCTGATGTGCGCGCTTGGCGTGAGCGTGTGCTGCGCTTGCTTGGTGAAGATGCGCAGCTGACGTTTACGGTTGAGCCAAAGATCGATGGTCTGGCAATTGCACTCACCTATGTGAATGGTGCTTTTGTGCGCGGTGCAACACGTGGCGATGGTGAGGTTGGTGAGGATGTGACAGCCAACCTGCGGACACTCGCCTCGATCCCACTGGTGATGTTGGCAACTGGTTCGTCGGATGGTGCCGACTCTGCCATTCCAACAAGTATTGAGGTGCGCGGCGAAGTATATATGCGGATTGCGGAGTTTGAGCGACTGAATGAGCGTTTGGCTGCGGCTGGCGAACGGGTGGCGGCCAACCCGCGCAATGCGGCGGCTGGCTCATTACGCCAGAAGGATGCTGCGGTGACAGCTTCGCGCCCGTTGCGGTTTTTTGCGTATGCGGTTGGGCCATTTGAGGGAATAGCACTCAATTCGCAATGGGGCACGCTGCAATACCTAAAAGGGCGTGGCTTCCCGATCAATCGTGATGCGCGGCAATTTACGGATTTTGAAGAGGCACTGGCCTACTGCCATGATTGGATGCGCCGCCGCGATGTATTGGAGTATGAGGTTGATGGTGTTGTCATTAAGATCGATAGTTTTGGTCAGCAGCGTGAACTTGGTGTAGCCGGTAGAGATCCACGTTGGGCAATTGCGTGGAAGTTCCCGGCACGTGAGACAACCAGTAGGCTTATCAATATTACGGTGAATGTTGGGCGCACTGGTGTGATGACGCCAAATGCGGAGATCGAACCGGTGAACCTGGGTGGTGTGATGGTGCGCAATGCGAGCTTGCATAATGCGGATTATATTAGCCAGCGCGATATTCGGATCGGTGATTATGTCACGGTTAAGCGTGCTGGTGATGTTATCCCTTATATTATTGGCCCGATTGTGGATCGGCGTGATGGTACTGAGCAAGTCTGGCAGATGCCTGCTACCTGCCCGGATTGTGGGACGCCGCTGGAGCGAGCTGAAGGGGAAGTTGCGTGGCGTTGCCCGAATGTTGCGGGATGTCCAGCGCAGCTTATTCGGCGGGTTGAGCATTTTGTCTCACGTGGCGCAATGGATATTGCTGGGCTTGGTGAGAAGCAAGCCGTGTTTTTTGTGGAACAGGGCCTGATTAAGGATATTGCTGATTTGTATGTGCTTCAGGAGAAGGATCTTGCGGCGCTTGAGGGCTATGGCGCAAAGAAGATCAGTAATCTTCTGACGGCTATTGAGGAAAGTAAGCAGCGGCCACTCACGCGTGTAATTGTAGCGCTTGGCATTCGGTTTGTTGGTGAGTCGGTTGCGCAAGCACTAACGCAACGCTTCCGGTCGCTTTTAGCACTCATGGCTGCGACTGAGGCTGAGATCGATGCGATTGATGGCATCGGCCCGGAAATCGCCGCAAGTATTGAAGCCTATTTTCAGGCACCGGTTAATCGCGCGTTGATTGAGAAGCTAATTGGGCTTGGGGTGCGTAGCGAGGCCGAAGCGCAGGCTGAGCCACTTGGTGATCAGTTGGCAGGGCAGACATTTGTGATAACTGGAACCTTGGCTGGTATGTCGCGCGAGCAGGCTGCCGAATTGATTGCAGCCCATGGTGGCAAAGTCACCGGGAGTGTTACCAAGAAGACCCACTATTTATTAATTGGCAGCGACCCTGGTGGAACCAAGTATGCCAAGGCAGTTGAGTTTGGAGTGCCATTACTCGATGAAGCGGGTTTATTGAGGTTGCTAGGCTCAGTGGAACCGACACCGCCTGACGATGGGGTGGTTGGTCAGATCGCAATGGATCTGTGAGTGATGGCCTTCTGTGTAGGCATGAATAGTGAATGCGCTGACATTACGAGTAATGGATAGTTATGGTATACCAGTTTCTTGATCCACTCTCACGGGTGATTGCGCCAATGTCGGATGGGCTATTGCGGCGCGCTTTGTTAGCGTTTGGTGTGGAGGAACGCTCGATCACGCTGGCTGGTATCAATATTCATTACTACTACCGCTCAAATAGCGCGCCAGCGGATCGTAGTGTGGCGCGTCAGCGGCTTTCGGTTGCGAAACGGCTGCTCTTACGGCAGCGCCCTGCTGAGCGGTTGACACCGATTCTGCTTATTCATGGCTTGGGAGATAACGCATTAACCTGGGCCGCAGTGATCGAATTACTGGCAGCAGGCCGCGATGTATTTGCGATTGATCTCCCAGGATATGGGCTTTCAGGTTTTCCACATGGGGAACACCACATGGTGCTGAGTCAGATCTGCTTGGTGTTAGAGCAATTTCTGGCCGAGGTGATTGGCAAGCCCACATTGGTAGTAGGTAATTCGCTTGGCGCGTGGTTGGCAGTGAAAGTTGCACAGCATGTTCCTGAGTTGGTTGGTGAACTTGTGTTAGTGAATGCTGGTGGAGCATACTTGGATGGTTTGGCGTCATGGGAGTCATTTCGGCAGGTCGTTGGTGTTGCGGATTTGAAGACAACACGACAGGCTATCCGGCAGGTTCTTGGTTTTGTTCCTGCGGCGCTGGTGTATGTTGGGCAACGTGGAATTCAGGAGCGATTCCAGCGTCAGGTGGTGCGATCATTTGTTGAATATGCTGATGAGCGCGATTTCCTAAAGCCTGAAGAGTTACAGGCGTTGGCTGTGCCGGTTTCATTGGTCTGGGGTCGTAATGATCAGTTCTTACCACATGGCTCATTCGAATTCTTCAAGCAGAATCTGCCTGATGCGCCGCTCTTGGCTATTCGTAACTGTGGGCATCTGCCGCAGCGCGAGCGCCCGGCATTGCTTGCACGCTTTGTAGATGCCCGCGCCGAGCGACTTGATCCGCGATAGTGATGCTTGGCATTTATCCGCTGCCGTGTTACAATATTCTGTATGAAGCACCGGAGACGCAGGCAAGGAGAGATGGTGGTGTCAGTTACTATAGGGTCTCAAGACCCGTAGCTTGCGCCTCAACCCGAAGGTTGGACACCATAGGCTGATTGACAGCAGCCCTTACTGCTTCGCACGAAGTTATGGCAGCGATTGGTACATACCTTGAACCTTTTACCAAGCAAAGGATTACTTGCTTGAACTCCCAAGCCTCAGTTGTAAACGTGCGAACCATATGCTCTGCTGTACCGTCAGAGTGCCTAAGCACATCTGTACGTATTCTACCACGAGTGGTGGTTTGCCGCAATAGGACGCGCTCTATGTGTAAAGCCTGTTATCTTCAAAATGGCTCCCAGCCCAAATGTGGACGCCGTTCGTTGCGCCGTTCTCCTGTTCCTCCGCTGCCGTTCAAACGGCGTGGTTTCCACACGAGGTACTTTTTATGAGCGATCCGCAATCCGCAGTAAAACGCCGCCGACAGGCCAAATATTCCTGGAATCCTGACATGATCCGTTCGCTGCGCGAGCATATGGGGCTCACACAACGTGAATTGGCCGACCAGCTTGAGGTACGCCAACAAACAATCAGTGAATGGGAAACAGGGCTACATACACCACATCGTTCGACCCAGAAGACGCTTAGTATGGTTGCCGAGCGCGCTGGTTTTAGCTACGAAGAAAGCCTTCATCCCGCAGAATGACATGGCGACACGGTGACAGATGTGCTAACTATTACACATTCACTTTGTTACCGTGTCATTGCTTGTTCTTGTTACCCCTGACCCCACCTCATACCCCGCCTAATATATATCAGGTTCTTCTCATCTTGGAAGCCGCATACGAGTGTGGCGCAAGGTATGCGCCATTCTCTGATACGTGGCTACGGTCTATACTCAGGCTAGTTGGTAACACGAGTTGCCAAGTAATACCAAGAGGAGCAATCGTATGCGAAGAGTTATGATGAAGTTATTGATGGCTATGATCCTAGTTGGGTCATTTATCGCTGCACAGCCTGCTGCAGCTGCCACTCCTGGCGAACGCTGCTTTCGCGAAACAGGTTTCTGTATTTCGGGAGCGATTCGCACGTACTGGGAACGTAACGGTGGCTTGCAGGTTTTCGGATACCCGATTCGTGCACAGCAGGTGGAGACTAATAACGACAACTGGACTGGACCGACGCAGTGGTTTGAGCGCGATCGGCTTGAAGATCACGCGAATGAGCGTTTGGGTGTTTTAGCTGGCCGATTAGGAGTGAGCTACCTGGAGATACAGGGGCGTCGCTGGGATAGCGCACCACGTGTAGGGCGAGCGGAGCCCGGCTGCCGTTACTTCGCGCCAACTGGGCATACGCTGTGTGGAGCATTTCTGAACTATTGGGAGCGCAATGGCGGTTTGGAGCGGTTTGGCTACCCGATCACCGAGCCACGCCTGGAGAATCTGGTCGATTTCTCGGGCACTATTCAATACTTTGAACGCCGCCGTATGGAGTTGCATCCAGAATTAGCAGGAACACCTTACGAAGTGTTGCTTGGCTTACTGGGGAGTGATCTGGTTGAGCCGTATGGTTGCAAGCCTGTGATTAAGGATCTACGTCATACCGCTGATGCGTATCCAGATCTGTTCCGCTGCCCTTCTCCCTTCCCGCAGATATGGGCGAACATGGTGACACAGCCATATGAGCGTGGCCAGATGGTGTGGATTGAAGGCATTAATGGCGGCCCAGGAGCAATCTGGGTGGTGTTCTACGACAATAGTCGCCAATCACTGATTTGGCAGCAGTTCTACGATAGCTGGACGCCAAACGACCCGACCAGCGGTGGTGAGACGCCCCCACCTGGATTAGTTGAGCCAATTCGTGGGTTTGGTAAGGTCTGGCGTGAGAACCCCGCGCTTCGCAATACCTTGGGTTGGGCAGTTCGACCGGAACTACCGGACAGTGGCCACCTACAGTATTTCCAGAATGGAGCCTGGATGTTGTATCGCGCAAGTGTCGATCGGGTCTTTATTCTACGAAACGATGGCCGCGCCGATGATATTACACGAATCCCATAATTAGACTAGACCAGGAGACCGGAAGACAAGGAGACAAGCGCTTGATACAGGCTGTCTCCCCATCTTCCGGTCTCCTGGTCTAGTCTTGGATTACTTCAACTCACGCTTCAGGATTTTGCCTGTCGCTGTTTTCGGCAGGGTGTCGCGGAATTCAACTGAGCGCGGGTATTTGTAGGCGGCCAGCCGTTCTTTACAGTAATCGATGATCTCTTTCTCGGTTGCTGATTGGCCCGGTTTGCAGGCAATAACTGCCTTGATCTCTTCTCCAAGTGCTACATCAGGTAAGCCGATTACGGCAGCTTCTGCGATTGCTGGATGGCCGTAGAGCACTTCCTCGATCTCACGCGGATACACGTTGAAGCCACCACGGATGATCATGTCCTTGACACGATCTTTAATGAAGAAGAAGCCCTTCTCATCGCGGTAGGCGATATCGCCGCTATGGAACCAACCATTGCGGATGGCATCGGCAGTTGCCTCAGGGCGCTTGTAGTAGCCGCGCATCACGAGGTGGCCGCGAATGACGATCTCACCAAGCTCGTTATCTGGAACTTGCTTGCCATCGGCATCCACGCAACGCATTTCTACACCCCAGATTGGCGTGCCGATTGAGCCAGGAACAGGCTCGTAATCGAGATGATTAAATGAAGCAACTGGTGATGTTTCTGAAAGCCCGTACCCTTCAAGAATCTTAACATTATATTTCTTGTTGAAGGCATGCATCACCTCGACGGGCATGGCCGATCCACCCGAACAGCAGCGCCGCAACGACGAGAGATCGTATGCCTCGGCACCAGGGAAGTTCAGCAAGTAGAAATACATGGTTGGCACACCCGCAAAGAAGGTGACTTTATCGCGAGCCATGATTTCGAGCGCTTTTTGCGGGTCGAAGCGTGGCAACAGTGTAATGGTTGCGCCAGCATACATGAGTGAGTTCATGACGCATGTTTGCCCAAAAGAATGGAAGAGCGGCAGGGTGGCGAGCCCAATTTCGCTCGAGTTTGTCTTCAGTACTTTTTCGGCACCCAACATCGCATTGAAGAACATGTTGGCGTGGGTCAGTTCCGCACCTTTCGGGCGCCCAGTGGTGCCACTCGTATAGAGGATGACAGCCGTATCATCTGGCATTGTCTGGATGGTATCGAACACTGGCGAGGTATCAGCCATGAGCGCGGTCAGAGGCTGCGCGCCAGCGGGGATCGGATTTGTGCTTCCCGGTGCCTGTGCCACAACGAGGTTATGGCAGGTTTCTGCAGCTTGAAACCCTTCAACGGCTTCGGCAAGAAAGCCTTCCCAAACAATCAGTGCAACCGCATCGCTATCTTCGAGATGATATTCAACCTCATGGCGCTTGAACAGCACATTTAATGGAACGACTGTGGCACCTGCTTTGAGAATGGCATAGTAGCAAAGGACAAAATGGGGCGTGTTTGGTAGCATGATCGCGACTTTATCGCCTTTTTTGACCCCCATGCGTATCAGGCCACCTGCGATTTTGTTGGCAGCCCCATTGACTTCAGCGTAGCTCAGCTTCATATCCTCAAAGATCACAGCTATCTTACCTGGATCACGGCCCACACTCATTTCCAGCAGCGTTGCGAGGTTCAGCATTGAACAACTCCTTTCAATTTCGACGTCTGGGGTTCGGGATCAGAACTGCTGCGCCATCATCGCAGATCTAGCATAAATTATAGAGCCGCATGAGAAGCGCGTCAATTGGTTGACAGCGCGTAGTGACACGGCTATAATGCCAAACGGTGCTGACGACGGCAAATACCTGCTAAACCCCGCTAGGGCCGAAAGGCAGCAACGGTAGGTGGGTTCCTTTGGGTGTCGAAGGCACCATTTTTTACGCGCAATACCCAGCCTGTTGCGTTATTCATTTTTCAGGACATGGGAGCGAAACAAATGAGCCTTGCGAACATGCGAACCGAATATGTGACTGAAGGGCTCCTTGAAGCCGAGGCCGCCGATAGCCCGTTTGTGCAGTTCCAACATTGGTTTGATCAGGCTATCGCTGCACAAGTTCCTGAGCCGAATGCCATGACGATTGCAACTGTTGGGAATGATGGTCGACCTTCGGCGCGTATGGTTCTACTCAAAGGTGTTGATCATGGCTTTGTGTTCTTCACCAACTACGAGAGCCGCAAAGCAGCTGAGATCCATACAAATCCATATGCTGCGCTTGTCTTCTATTGGTACTTGCAACATCGCCAAGTGCGGGTGGAAGGGCGTGTAGAAGTCATCGCAACCGCTGAGTCGGATGCGTATTATGCGAGTCGTCCTCTTGGCAGTCGGCTAGGGGCATGGGCTTCAGCGCAGAGCCAAGTGATTGAAGGGCGTGTGGGTTTGGAGCAGCGAATGGCTGATCTGGAGCAAGAATACGCTGGCCGCGAAGATATTCCACGGCCGCCATATTGGGGTGGCTTTCGGATCATCCCTGATACGATTGAGTTTTGGCAGGGTCGCCCAAGCCGCTTACATGACCGGTTGCGCTATGTACGTGAGGGCAACGATTGGCGTATAGATCGGCTTTCGCCATAAGACGCCTGTTCGGTATCTGCTATACGAAGGCAATAACGACTAATCATGTGTACATACGTAGCATGAAGGAGCAATAGTTGAACGCAGTACTCAAGGAGTTAGGCTTTGGCCCGAATGATCGTGTAGCGATTGTACACGCAGACGATTTTGGCATGTGCCAAGCGACAATCCCGGCGATTGGTGATTTATTTACAGCTGGCTTAGTTTCAGCAGCTTCAGTAATGGTGCCATGCCCTTGGTTTGCTTCAGCTGCGGCAGTCTGCCGTGCACATTCGGAATTCGATGTCGGAGTACATACAACACTAACCTGTGAATGGGATGCGTATCGTTGGGCGGCGCTCACAACAAGTGATGCAGCCACTAATCTAGTTGATCAGGAAGGATTCTTGCCACGGACAACTGAGCTTGTGGCGAAGGCTAATCCGCAGGCGGTAGCGCGCGAGCTGGCAGCACAACTCGAACGTGCACTTGCAGCAGGAATCGATGTTACGCACATTGATTCGCATATGGGAGCAGCATTCCAGCCGAATTTCGTATTAGATTACCTGGCATTGGCGGCAAACAACCAGATACCTGCTATGTTGCCACGAATGCAGGCCGAGCAGCTCAAAGGTTATGGATTTGTTGGCGAGCGGGCAATGGCATTTCTTTCCCAGCGGGATGCGCTTGAAGCGCGTGGTATGGCATTGGTTGACAATATCGTTGGGATGCCACTCGACCAGTATACGGATCGATTGGCCGTCGCAAAGCGGGTCTTTGATGGGTTACCTGCGGGCCTGAGCTATGTTATTCTGCATCCAGCAGCCGATACTCCAGAACTGCGGGCGATTGCACCAGATTGGCGCGCACGGGTTGCCGATTATGAGACATTTATGGGCAACGAGTTGCGTAGTTATGTCCGCGATACCGGTGTGCAGACAATTGGGTATCGGATGGTGCGCGATCATATGCAGCACTGATCAGCCATTATGGACCCACAAATAGAATCGAAAGGCGCAGCGCATCATTACATGTGCTTCGCGCCTTTCCCTATTAGCCGCTGAGAAGCCGATAAAACGATAAGATCACTTATTTTGAGCTAATCGCAACGTCGTCGAAGATCGCCGAAACCTCATCCTCGAAGTTCTCAAGATATAATCCAGCGCGCCCTTCAGTGACGTTATCATCATCGATGGTATACACTTCGGTTCCATTAATACTGAAGGAGAGTGTCGTACCATTGATTGTTAACTTGATTCGATTTGGCTCACCCGATTTGAGCTCTGCGCTCTTCGTTGAATCCTGCAAGATCGTCCACTCGTCTTTGACAGACACAAAGCAGCCATAGCGACTGTTGGCATTGATCCAGCAGGAATAATAATTGCGGGTGTCGCCAGTTTTTTTGAGACGGACAACCACGCCAGCACGTGCATCTCCACTTGGTTCGACGGTTGCTGCAACTCCCTGCTCACTACCAATATCCATATCGGGATTAAGAATATAGTATTGATTGGGAGCCTTGATTGTGACGGTATAGACGCCGTCGCTACGGCTTGCAGCCACACCATCGGTGTCTTCCTCCACCCAACCGCCCTTATCATCACTAAAATCGTAACGTTCGGCATCAGGCAATCCATCATCAGAGGCGGCAACTCCTAATGCGACACTCGGATCGACAATATAGGAATTGAGCATTTCGTCCAACCCGCCCTTCAAATCGTTGAACTGTGTATCTGGGACACCAAACATGAGCATGGAGATTTTATTGTCGTTCTGGTAGATGAAGCTGTTAACCAGTAGTTTGGCAGTCGCGCCGGTATCAGCCGTCGCTGTGTAGCTCCAAATAATTTGGACACCACCATTCTCTAGGTTGGTTGGTTCATCGGCGCTAAAATCCGGCTCATCCTGTGAGGTGCTCACAAAATCCTGTAGGCGCTTACTGAGCTCAGCCTGACTCAGTGTGCCCTGCTCTTCACTGACTGCAATAACAATAAGTGCATTACGGGTCGGATCGAGCCAGGTCACAGCCGCCACGAGTTCGTTGCTGTTGTCTTCACTGGTCCAATTCTCGGGGATCTTGATCGAGAAAAGACCTCCTGGATGCGTATAGGTTGTGAAGTTACCAACTTCGACTGAACTGAGGCTACTATCGGTATTACCACCCAGTGTTTTCGGAGTCGGTTCCGCGGTCGCATCAGGCTCTGCTGTTGGTTCGGGTTCTGCTGTTGGCTCAGGTTTGGGTGTGACAGTAGGTCGCGGAGTGGATGTTGGGCGCTCGAGTGGTGCGGTCGTCGGTTCTGGCTTTGCGCCACCACCACATGCACTGAGCAGAAGTGCGGTAAAGATAAGAATAGCAAGGAAGCGGCGCGGCATATCTCTCTCCTCTTTAGTATCACTGGCTCCTATATAGAGTATAGCAGCCTAATCTCGTTGCATGATGTACGAATGTTTGACAAAACAGTTACGCTAACCTATAGTTCGAATTCCTAATATGTTATGTAATAAGGAGCATGTCATGGAAGAAATTGTGAAGGTCGTTGCCGAGAAAACTGGCATGGCACCTGATATGGTACGGCCGATTGTTCAGACGGTTATTGATGAAATAAAGAAGCGTTTGCCTGAACCGATTGCGGGCCAGGTTGATGGGTTTCTTGGCAATACCGCTACTGGCGACATGATTGGTGATCTCCTAGGTGGCCTGTTAGGTGGCAACAAGGGCTAATTTGCGATGCAAGGCACCTATGAAGCTTTCACGTGCCATTCTGCTTGCTGCCTTTGGCATTATCCTTGCATGGAGCGCGCCCATAAACGTAGCGGCGTGTGAGTGCATGCATGCACCAGAGGCCTTGGATGCACTCGCAGATTCAAATGCAGTCTTTCGCGGTACCGTTACTGAGGTGCGCGACCCCCAACCGAGCTTACGCCTCCAAAGCAGTTTTCCATTTGTGGTGTACGATATTCCACCATATGCTGCACTAACGGTCACGATTGCTGTTTCACAAACATGGCGCGGCCCAATGTATCGCAAAATAACGCTCACTACAGGTCGATTCTATTCGGGCTGTGGTGTTCCATTTCAAAATGGCCATGAATACCTTGTATACGCCTATTACAACGGTATTGGTGAACTAATAACTCATCGCTGTTCGCGTACCGCAGTAATCGATCACGCATACGCCGATCTTGCGCTCTTTGGCCCAGGAGACCTGCCCAATGCGGAAGCGCCTAGCACAGGCCAGCCAACGGCCTGGGCGGTAAGTTGCTTGTTTGGCTTAATTCTATTTGCTGGTGGTGGTGTGCTGCTGCTGCGGCGCCTGCGCTGATTTAGTGGTATGCTTGCGCTCATTGGAACCGCTACTGTAGCCTAACCTAGGGGGCTTATTATGACTATGGTTGAACGCTCACGCCAGGAAATCCTTGACCTTTCGCGCGAGACAACACTGTACGAGTGGACTGCGCAGAAAGCCATGAAGCCACTCGCTATCGATCATGCCAAAGGTATCTACATGTGGGATGTCGATGGCAAACGCTACATGGATTTTAACTCGCAGTTGATGTGTGTCAATATCGGCCACGGCGACGCACGTGTTATCGATGCTGTCAAAGCTCAGATGGATCAACTCTGTTATGTCGCTCCTACCATTGCGACAACCCCGGCGCGCGCAGAGCTTGGCCGCCTGTTGAATGAAGTTGCACCAGGCAACCTCAGCAAAGCCTTCTTTACGAATGCTGGCGCTGAAGCCAACGAGAATGCTACCAAAATCGCACGAATGTATACCGGCCGTCAGAAGATTGCAGCACGCTATCGCTCATATCATGGTGCCACAGCTGGCGCAATAGCCTTGACAGGCGATCCACGGCGTTGGGCTGCTGAACCAAGCATTCCAGGTGTGATCCGCATTCCTGATTATTATCCATATCGTGCAGGAACAACAATTGATGATGAAGCGTATAGTGCGAGTGTTCTCAACGCGACAGAGGATATTCTGCGTTTTGAAGGGCCTCACACAATTGCGGCAATCATTATTGAGCCGGTTGTTGGTACAAATGGCATTCTCATCCCCAGTGCCACCTATCTTCATGGGTTACGAGCGTTATGCGATAAGTATGGCATCCTGCTGATCGCCGATGAGGTAATGAGTGGTTTTGGTCGCACTGGCAAATGGTTCGCCGTTGACCACTGGGGTGTTGTGCCAGATATTCTGACAATGGCGAAAGGCTTAACCTCGGCATATATCCCACTTGGCGCACTCATGGTTACCGATACAATTGCCGAATTCTTTGAGGATCATCCATTAACCGCTGGGTTGACCTATAACTCACATCCAGTTGGGTGTGCAGCAGCGGTTGCCTGTATCAATGTCTATAAGGAAGATAACCTGATCGAGCATGCTGCCCGTATGGGTGAAATTCTCAAAGCTGAGTTAGAGGGCATTATACAGCGCCATCCATCGGTTGGTGATGCGCGCTCAATCGGCCTCTTCAGTATGATTGAACTGGTGAAGGACAAAGCCACCCGTGAGCCGTTAACACCATATAACCCTAAACCAAGTGAATTAGGCCCAATGCCAGCATTTGGCGGCTATCTACGCGAGAATGGCCTAGCGACACTGGTACGCTGGAATACTTGCCACATCAACCCTCCTCTGATTATCAACGAGGAGCAACTGCGTGAGGGCTTAGCAATCATTGATCGCGGGCTTGAAATCGTGGATAAGGCCGTAGCCTAACAGTAGAGCATTCATCGGCGATAGAGGTAGCGACTTGTGTGCCTCTATCACCGAATCGGCACATGAATGGAAAAATGCCCATACTGATTCGGTTGTGAACCCTTACGATAGACAAACCAGATCGCATAGAACGACCGTTGGTTGCGATTTTGCGGGACGAGATCACAATGCACAAATGGCTCTGCGCAACTTGAATCGAATGCTTGGGCTGCCGAAATGGCGACTGGCCCCATCGCCAGCGTAAAATCCTGTGGGATCACTATCCCTGTGCGAACAAGACCTGCACCGACCCCGCAGGCTAGTAGCAATACGATCAGGAATAATGTCAACATAAGACGCAATTGTTGGCGCCGTTGTTCGCTGTTACCATTCTTCATACATCTCGGCGGTGATATGATCGAAACAATCGACCCCATTCAGTATCATACAGCCAACTCGTGTACAACTCCTGATCACGTTTCGACCAACGCCCGTATTCAGGCTGACGTGCATTGGCCCATCGCGACAAAGTGGCCGGGAAACCATACTCGATTGGCATCCAACGCTGGTCGAACAGCTCGGTATCGCCAATCAGTTCATATGTCGGCAAACGTTGAATTGATCCATGCTCGCGAGATTCAACTCCCAGCAATCGATTCGCTATCCAATGTAGCACAAACAGATTATTTGATGCGACCAAGAAATTGCCAAGTTGTGGATGCGATGCAATTCCTGCTGGGCCATTGCCAATAGTAGTTGCGTCGAAGATTGCGACTACCTGTTCTGGCCAATCCTGAGATAGTCCTGCTACGCTCAACCATTCATTCGCCCTGCGACGCAATGATCCCAGCAGTACGAGCAGATCGGGACGCTCGTTTTCCACAAGCGCAGCACTACCAATGTGGAGTGAATGTGCTACCCGCACATGCCCATGCCAGTCGTCGGAATCTGGCCTGGAGAGTTGGTAGGTCTGGTGAAGATACTGAGCTGCCGCTAGCGCCCGTGCTACGCCATCCGTTTGCCAAGGTGGCGCGCTGCTCCCAGGAAAGGGGTAACGCCGATCAATTGAAATCTGCAGTTGGGTGGAACCATTGATCGTGGGTGGTATGCCTACATGATCGAGTAAGCGCGCATAATCCTGTATGATCGTTGTTGCGGAGGCTCGCACGACTGCTACACAGCATGGCTTTGTCATTCTGCTGCCTCGCCCACAAGCACCATTCTCCACTCCAGTGTTGAAATATCATTGATTATCGTACCAGTATACTGTCAAATCAGATACCTCTGCAAATACAAAAATATGTGCTAAAAACCACTTGACTCGAAACAATTGTTCTGGTATACTGCCGATACAACAGTTAAGAACAAGTGTTTTCATTCATGTCATACTGAGAGGTAGAGGAGGCCAAGCGATGGCAGTCCACAGTCAAGATCTTCGGAGTCCGGTTCGCAATAGTAGCAAAAGTGTCGCGCGCCCGCTGATTGCGATGCCTCGTGCCTCCCTACATACAATTGTTTATGGTATCACCATCATGTTGTTACTGCTTGTTATCTATGCAGTGATGGGTAGTGTTGTTGGTTGGAGCCGCGAGAAGCTCGATGATATTCGATATGGTTCTACTCGTACCTTTCATATTGATGCTGTTGTTGGCCATAACGACGGTGCAGGGACACCGAGTCATTTTATTGCAATGAACATGAATCGCCAAGTGATGATCATTCAAATCCCTGGTGGCGATACAAGCCAGGTGCGGACGATTACTGGCCCATATCTGGTTGGTGCTGGCGAAGATAAGACACCTGTATTGCTGAGTTTTGAAGATGTAAACAAAGATGGCACACGCGATATGATCGTCAATGTGAAGAATGAGGCCATTGTCTTTCTTAATCGTGATGGTCAGTTTGTGCAAATGTCCAATGAAGAGCGCGCACAACTTGTAGCTGGTAGCTAATATCGCCCCAGCCTTTGGGAAGAGTATATGGATCTGGGAGAGTACGCTACGGAGGCGAGGCATAAGCCCGCGACAATATGCAGCACATCTAATCAGGGGCCGTTGGCGAAAGCCGCGGCCCTTTCGGTATGCACTACTACGGTACCAGATGAAAATGCATAGGCTCTTTGGTGTGTTTTCATGTACTGCGTTATGTAGATTAAGCTTCGTACTAGTGCAGTTCGGCCTAAATAGTGATGCGATTTTTTACGAGCTTCAGCTTGTCCTAAAACGGCGGCGCGCAGCGCATCGTTTACGCTTCAGCGTACTAGCAATATTGTGAGGTTACGCCTATTCTGAAGATGGGGGAAACCGGATGCTGCAGCGTGGTATGATACCTCTTGGCAATAGTATTGAATTGAAGAAGGTATCTCTTGATGGCATTTCCCTCTCCACGTGGGCCGCGGCGCCCATCCGCACCTGAACAGCCAAAAACACTACGTGAGCGCCTTGATGAAATGCGAACTGCTTATGGTAATATCCCCGGCGCCTTTCGGCTAGTATGGAGTGCCGATAAACCTGCAACAATTGCAATGGCGATATTAACATTGTTGAGTTCGGCATTACCTGCTAGCCAAGCCTGGGCAGGTGCATTAATCGTCGACTCGGTCGTTAAGTCACTCGCTGTAAAGGCTACTGCGGAGCAGGGTTTGCGTGTTGCGCTCCCCTATCTGCTGCTCGAGTTTGGCTTGTTACTAATCAGTGCTGTGATCTCGCAGGTACGGCGGCTGTATGAGCATGTACTTAATGCGCGCTTAGGGCACTTTATTAACACCCAAATTATTCGTAAAGCACTCTCCCTTGATCTCCAGTATTTCGAGGATGCCGCGTTCTACGATAAGCTCCAAAATGCACGACGTGAGGCCGATGTACGTGCGGTCGGGATCATCAATGGCGTTTTCATGGTCACACAGAATATTCTTACG
>JANLSE010000196.1:0-10709 GCA_031362265.1 Roseiflexaceae bacterium | reverse complement strand
CTTGACGAACTATTCGCGAATCTGGAACCGGACGATTGGTTCTGCCAACATGGTAAGCATTGGAGTTTCGCAGACGTGCCATATCACCTCGGGTACTTTGACCACGATATCGTGGCCTATCTGATCGAACGCGGGCCGAATTTGCCGACTGCTGAACAATGGGCAGCGCGCTCCAACAGCGAGTTGAACGTCTGGAACCAGTGTATGTTCGCGAGGCGACCACCAAACCAAACCGTGGTGCAGTCCCTGGCGCAGATGCAGGCCAGCCGTAACGCTATTCGTCGCATCATCGGCCAGATGCATGGCTCAGATTTCGAGCGGCCGGTTTGGTTACCTGTGTTGGTAGGTGGTTGGGTACCTGCTCACGCTGTGCTAGGCAGATGCCGCTTTCATACATGGAGCTATTTCATGGAACTGCGACTCCGATACCCTGTTATACCCCGTTGCCCGTTGCCAACAGTGCGCGCCACGACAACATACGCTGCCTTATGTGATCTCATGGGGGTTTTCCCAGTGATGTTGAACCGCGCGCAAGCGGAACAGATCCGCTTCACATTGTCTATGGTCTTTAGCGGGCCGGGTGGCGGAAGCTGGACGGTGAACGTCACCGATGGTACCTGCACAGTTCGTGAGGGGCAAGAAGTACAGGCTGACCTTATTCTGACCCAGAGTCCCGAATGCTTTATGAAGACCCGCTTCGAACTGCACAACTCTATCGCGGCAATCCAAACTGGGGAGATCGTGGTGCAGGGCATCGAGCACATGGGCACCTTCGCTACGCTCTTCCCACATCAATGCTAATACAAACCCGAAAGTGAAAGGAGGGATGCCGGCAACTCAGATCATAGGGTCTTTTTCATCTTATGTTGACCTATTCTATCCGACAAACAAACCATATACACAGGAGGAATCCCATGTCAAACGAAGAAAACAAGGCTGTTGTCCGCCGGTTCTTTGAAGCATTCAACGCTGGCGATCTGGATGCGATAGCGGCGCTTTGTGCCCCAAATGTCGTTGTGCATAACTCAGGCGCTCCTGATCCACTCAACCTAGAAGGTTTTATGCAACTTGCAGGCGGGTTCTTGGCTGCCTTCCCGACTGGAAAGCACTCGATTGAGGATATAGCTGCAGAAGGGAACAAGGTCATTGCACGAGTCATCTATCGTGGTGCGCATACAGGTGATCTAATGGGTATCCCTCCAACCGGGAAGCAAGTGGCGGTATCAGCAATGACTATCGACTATATTGCCAACGGGAAAATTGTGGAAACCTGGCGACTATTTGACCAGTTAGGCATGATGCAACAACTTGGTGTGATCCCTGCGCCAGGACAACCTGCTACATAATCCGCTGCATACAACCTATATTGGTGATCTTAGAGTCGAGGCTTTAGGCGTTTACGACCGCCTGAGCCTTGACTCAAGAAAGCCATTAGCCTCAACGTCAAGATTAAACACTTCGCAGCCATGGCGAACCTGATGCACATCATCGACAAAGATGGCAGATGTGTTGGCAAGAGCGAAAACTAACGAGTTGTCTCTTTTATCGTTATGAGCATATTTGATGGTCAGGCGACGGCGATATCACAAAGCCCCTTTTTCCAAGCCGGTGACACTTGCCAATTCAGTGATTGTCGCACCCGCAAACCCGCGCGTGTTAAAAACCGGTGCCACCTGCTGACGAATCAATTCCTTGGTTCGTTCACCTTTCCGCATCATCGCCTCATTCCAAATAAAACTGAACGTCCGGTTTTATTTTAACCAATCATCTTTGTTGAGTCGAGCTGATCCTTCGCTTCGCTTATCGCACCGTGCGCGCCTCGCCAAACAGCCGTGATGCGTAGTAGGAAGAGGTGAGGAACGTATAGTCTACTCGCACACCAACGTGCGGTGAAGCAGCATGGATCAGATCCCACTGTCCATCAGCATTCACATCAGCGACCATGCCAACATGCGTAATCTGGCTGGGCGTGTGAACGCCAGTACGGGTGTCGAAGAAGACCAGATCGCCGGGGTGCATTTGGTTCAGGCTGATCGCCCGCAACCCCGGCCATTGAGTGGCGGTCGAGCGCGGGATGCGGATGCCAATCTGGGCGTAGCTCCATTGCATTAGCCCACTACAGTCGAAGCGTTCCGGCCCACTGGCACCCCATACATACTGCTTGCCAACCTGCGCAAGCGCAATTGCTACAACACGTGGCGCTCCTGGAGGTGCCTTCAGGCCAACTATGCCATCACGCGGCACAGCCTTCGGGTCGTCACCAAGCGACCAATCCGTCAATGCGCCGGGGTCGTTGCAGAGTGGGCCAAACGGCTGTGCATTCACCCATTGCACGGTGAGGAGGCGTTGATCTGGGTTGCGTAGCTCGGCATTAGGCGTGGGCGTTGATTGGCCTGTCGCAGAGGTTGGCACCACAAATTGGATGGGGAATCGCACCTCAACGACATGCGGTGTTCCAGCAGACGCAATGATTGGCAGGCGGAAGTGGCTCTCACCAATGGGGATCGCACTTGGCAGGGAAAGGCCACGGCGTGTAGCTTCCTCAGCATTGATACGCCAACCATCGCCAGTTTGCTGGGTGCCATCAGCGCGGGTAATCGTGCGCAGCCAGACCTGCGTCTGTGGTGTGAATGGCACCTCACTGCTGGTTGGATTAGTGAAGATCAGGTCGATCAGGTAGATTTGGTTGCCATCTTCAGTGCGCTTGGCAGCACTCGCCTGGGCAATCATATGTAGCGGTGCGATCTCGACGCGTTGGCCCAACATGTAGGTGTTGCCTGTGCGACCATACGGCGTTGGTGAGGGGAAGGGCGGGCCTCTGTAGGCGGGCAGATCCTCCAGGCGCGTGCCACCCTCGCCATACTCCTGTTCCCATTCCGCATAGTAGGATGCTTCAACCTGTTCGGGTACACCACTCGTGGGGTTAGCGGTCGCCGCAACATGCTCATCCTTGATTGGGCCAGCCTCACCCCAGGGCAATGGCTGCGGGCTGGGGCATGCCCAACGTGGACCGCTCACGATTGGTAGCGCCATTGGTGCCGCGCAGGCCAGCAGTAAGCCGCAGATGATCAGGAGTGACAAGGTGATAAGGTAATAAGGTGACCGAGAGAGCCTCAGATCGGAAGACACGGAGACGCGGAGACATGGAGACATGGAGCGCCGTGAAGACTGGTAGGTTGGTGGTTGATGTGGGGTGTTATGCATGGTTGTTTCTGAATACAATATCTGAATCGCGCGTTGGGACACATGCGAAAACGCAAAGATGCAAAAAGGACGAAAACGCAAAGATGCAAAGACGCAAAGGCGCAAAATTTGAAGGAACGCACGATGAAGTCTAACCCAATACCGTAGAGCTATCACCACCTCATCAATCCGTGGCATAAACAGCAGACTGAAATGCTGGAACGCTCTGGATGATGCTAAAAGGCAAAGGCGCAGAGCATAAAGCGCAAAGCACAGGACAGTTTGCTTGTTCCTTTTATTCTCTGTTCTCTTAGTTCTTGGTTCTTGGTTCATTCAGTTCCTTTGTTCTCTTGTTCATTCAGTTTTGTGATTCTTGGTTCAGTTGTCTCCTTGTCTCTTTGTCTCCTTGTCTCTGATTGCTACCGTGTCACCGTATCAAGGTTTACCGCGCGCACCTGTACCTGATGCACCTGTTCCACCCAGGCCAGCCAGAGCTGTTGGCTGTTGGGTGCCTGCGCACTAGCAGTGTCAGCTGCGGCAATTGCGCCGGTGACGAAGGGTATACCTAGATTGCCAGGAGCAGGGTGCCAATCGCCACGGGTTGGGTTACCCCAGGTGGTGTAGTGGCTTGATTCCGTGCCTACAAAGGTCGCATCTTTGCAGCATGTCCAGAATACAATGGTGCGCTCGGAGGCTGGATCAGCGGCGAGGGCGAGGTAGGGCGGGAATATACCCTCGGTCTGGGCGATGACCTGCGGCTCACCCCATGATTCGCCTGCATCCAGGGTCGTAAGCCCATAGATTCGATTGCGCCCAAGCATGGAGAAACTCACCACCATACTCCGTTCACCGATACGAATGGCGTCCAGATGCGTCAGGATGTCCGCACTATGCTCATCCAAACTGGGAATACTGCGCCGCTCGGTCTGCCATTCCCCAGCATCCCAGGTGCGGTGGCTAAGGAAGAGCGTATTATCGGCACTGTTGCCACCGCCACCGGTAGTTGTCACCACCACCTGCATGGCATCCCCCTCGCCCAGGAGCAGAAGCGCGCCATCGCTACCATACCATGCTGGTATTGGTATGATTTCCGGGCTATGCCAAATGCCATCTGCACTACGGCGAATGAGAATCGGATGCTGCGGCTGGATAGCGCTGATCGCCAACACCGCAATATTCCCATCGGGAGTGGCGGCGATATCGCGCACGCCGTGGGTCACTGTGGCGACAATCGGCGCTGGCACGCTCCAGGTTTCGCCATAATCGTGGCTCGTGCTCATCAGGATGCCATGCAGTGGGTGGTTCACAATCCCCCAGACTGCAATCACACTTCCATCGCCGGTAATGGCGATTTGGGCGGTGCGAAAGCGTGTGCGGGCTAATCCACTCCCAGCACTCCCCAGGCTCTGAGCGGTTCCCCAGCGCTGGGCCTGTGGATTGAATACCCGCACAAACACGCGTGGCTCATCATTTGCCACAAGTGGAGCCGCTACTGCAATCACCGCAGGCCAATTCTCGGATGGATGCGTAGCAATATCGACCTGGAGCACCGTTTCTGAAAGATGGAAGAGTATCGTGGCCTGCTCCGTTCCGTCACCAACAAATGGCGCGCGGGTTGGGTAGGGTGCCTGGGTTGGCCCTGGTGTCGGGTAGGGCATCAGGGTAGGTTGTGCAGGCTCCGGCGTGCAGCGCGGGTAGGGCGTGGTAGTCGGCAGCGCGGTGGGTGTGGGTAGCGCTATGTCAGGTGATGCCACAAACCCACCGCGTGGTGTCACTGTCAGCGGGAGGGGTGTCTGCCCATTCCCTGGCCAGCATCCGGCTACTTCGGCGGTTGCGCGTGCGTCACTGAGGGTGAGTGCGGCTGGGCTGGCGCAGGCGGCGAGTATCATCATAGACAAGGAGAGAAGGAGACAGGCAAACAAGGAGAAACGTAAACAGTATGGTTGATAATTCATGATTGGTGGCTATGTATAGTTATTAAGAGCGGAAACGCAAAGCCGCAAGGTTTGGTTTGTGCTTGGAACAGTTCTGCCTACTCTCTGTGCCTCGGTTCTTGGTTCTGTGGTTCTTGGTTCTAGTCTCCTCATCACTTGTCACTCCTTGGTACCACAAACACCAGCTCTGGCTTCGATCTATCCACTGGTGCGGTCAGACCAGCGGCTGGCAGTTGCGCCCATACCGCAGCACTGGCGGGTAGATCGGCCACCAGCGTGATACGCCCCTGTGCATCGGTTTGCCCTTCGCGTAGCACACTGCCAAGCACATCGACAAGTTGGACACGTAATCCCACATACGGGTGCCGCTGCCCATCCAGCACCTGCACCGCCAGCGAGATTGCCTGGCGTGGCAGACTCGTGGTTGGTGCAGCGGTGCGCGATGGCAACGGCACGACTTGGATAGTATGTGCAGGCGCAGCTTGGTTGTTGGGTGGAGAACTCGCTCCCACTTGGTCGCTGGCGTCAGGGAAAAGTGGATCGGGCGTGGCGCTGGGCATAGCCTGAGTGAAGTCACCCGTCACCTCCAGTAATTCCAGATCAGGGGCATACATCCAGCCAGGGGAAACGGCAGTAGTGGGACGCACCTTAACCCAGCCCAGGTAGCAACTTCCTAAGAGTGTGACTTCACTCTCCTGTGGATAAATCATCAGGATGCGCGAATCCTTGCCTGGAACGGCTGCTGCCGAGAAGCGTGCGCCAGCTGGGTTCATCACACGTGCCAAACCGGTTAGACATTCCTCACGGATTATCTCTTCCGCATCGCCTGCTGCTGGTGCGGGAGTTGGCAGGATTGTCGGGCCTAGCACAGGCGCGCTTGGTGTCGGAGCAGCATTCACGCCACGTTCCGCGCTACTCGCGCCAGTTCCCGCCACATTCCTGCTAGATTCTTGTTGTGCAGCGAGTGCCTGCGCCATCCCTGGCAGGAAGGGACTGCCGACCATGAGCCGGTAGCGCCCGCTCGGGCCAAGCGCGTCTGGCACCCTCGGCGGATTGGCGCGATCCGAGGCAGCCACAATCAGGAGTGCCTCGCCATTCCAATTCGGCGTCAGAATCACCTGGCTACGCAGGATTCTGCCACGCACCGCGTCATCGTTGCCTTGGACAAGTTGCCAGCCGACGATTCCAGTGCTGCTATCGGTCGCGCCAGGAGTTGGACGATAGAGTGCGAGTGTCGTATCCGCGCCCGGCCCAAGGTCATAGGTCAGCGCCACAAAGGGCATACCCGCTTTGATCGGCACCAGAAAGAAATCGTGATCGCCACTTGGGCATGCACCAGGGCGCAATTCTGGGCAGACTAAGCTGAGGTCATAGGGAACATCCCAGGCCAAACGCGGCGCATCTTCGACACGCCAATTATTCTCGAAGGCATCGCCTGGTGGTATAGGTTGCGGTGCTACGGTTGAACTGGTACCACCATCACTTCCAGTCAGCGGTACACTCGAACGTATACTGAGGCTATAGGTGCGGCCACGCATATCACCAGGGGCTTGATTCTCGATCTGGATCAAATACCAACCATCCGCCGTGGTAGTGATCTGCACTGCCGAATCCCCACTTCCTACGGCAAGATCATCATTCTGGGCGATCGGTTGTTCGGTGGAACCAGCCAGAAACACGGTCAACAATGGGTCGATCCCGGTCACGCTATGAGCGCGAATCGTGTAGCTGCGGTTGGCCTTCAGCAGCACACTATAGACATCCAACGCGTCGTCCACAAAAGTCAGATCAGTGGTTTCGATCTCCGTGGGCAACGCGCAGGGCTGAATGAGCGAATCATTCGGTTCGCAGCGATCAGGCGCATAGCCCACTGGCACCGCCGTTGGTAATGTGGTGGGCTGCTCGCTATAGGTTGGTATGGCGGCCTGTGCGGCCATTAGGGGTAACGATGCCATAACTATTAGACAAGAGATGATGAGTCGATGGATATTCACGATAGTTGTTTCTCGTTTTAGGTTGTTATTTAACGCAAAGACGCAAAGACGCGAAGAACGAAAAGGTGCACGTTATAGCCCATTAACGACCCGATGGATGCCTGATTTCAGGTACTTCCCACCGAAGTTAATGACCAAAGCAAGCTGCAGATTCATGAGGCGAAGGTAGGTCAAGGCCTGTACTTCATAAATCGCATGGTAGTCACTCGTCGCCTTGACCTCAACAATCACTTTTTTTGCAACTAAGAGATCAAGGCGTAAGGGTGCTGCAAGTTGCATAGACTTGTAATTGATTGGGATACTCATTTGGCGATCCACTATAACACCTCGATTGATCAGCTCCCAAGCAAGAGCTTCCTCATACACTTGCTCAAGCAGCCCTGGCCCTCCTAGTGTGCGATGAACCTCAAATGCACTCTCAACAATTATCTTGCTCAGTTCATTCTCAATTGAGATATCCTTCATCATTGCTCCATCCTATCTTTTCTTTGCGCCTTTGCACCTTTGCGTCTTTGCGTTTCGGTCTCCAGCTTATTGCGAGGGATAGCATTTATCATGCACTCCCTCCCAACCTTTGCGTCTTTGCGTTTCCGTCTCCGGCTCACTCCCCCTGCTGATTGAGCCGCGACTGCAAGACGCGTTGGACTGCAATCGACACGGCTAGCCGATCCGCATGGGGATTGCAATTGGCCACAAATACCACTAACTCACTGGTATTGCTACCCGCCCGCCAACGCTGGATCAAATCGTGGGGATCGAGCGTCACGCCAGTTGCATGCCCCTCCCAATCAGCGCGTTCCTCAGCAGTTGCAGTTAAGGTGCATGGTGCACTACCAACCAGCACTTGCATGGATTGTGCACGGAAGGCTCCTCGGCGTGTAGCAACCCCAAAAGCGAAGATACCAAATGCCAACACAAGTAGCGGCCAATACTGCGCCCACACATGCATCGCGGTTGGGTCAGCCGTCTTTGGCAAACTGGGCGGGATGGTTTGGGCGGTCTTGCCTGGGGTAATCAGCAGCGTCGTGATGCTTGTATTGTCGCCTGGATCATCGGGTTGGCCCAAAGTAACCACCCCAAGGTTGCCGATCTCGTGATCGGTTGTTCCTTCGCGAACCCGAACGACAATGGTGTAGCGTTGTTCCTCGCCGGGATCAAGCGTGCGTGGATAGGCCGTGACGCGCTGCCCCTGCGCGATGATGTCACCCTTACTACTCTTCAGATCGACAATCTCAAGCTGCTGCGGCACTTCATCGGTAATCACCACATCCGTCGCAGGTGCATCGCCCAAGTTGGTAACATGCAGGGTGAAGGTGGCTCGCTCACCGACCTGTACCTGACTGGGACTGACGCTCTTGAGGATGGCCAGTTGCGGGTGATGCGGATCGGTAGTTGGTACGGGCGTCGCAGTTGGCACCTCTGGTGTTGCAGTCGACCGACGTGGTACTTCGGTGGGTGGCAAGGGTGTTGCAGGAATCGGCGTTGGCAGAACAGCCGTGGGCGGCACTGGCGTCGCTGGAACCTGGGTTGGCGAAATGGCAGTTGGCGGCACTGGCGTCGTAGTTGGCAGACCAGCCTCAACAGCGGAAGCTTTAGGTGTCAGGGTGATCTGCACTTGTACCGGGCTAAGCGCCAAAACAATAATGAACAGTAATGTGATCGTGAGGCTAGCAGCTAGCCAGTAGAAACGTGTGAGCGACATGGGAACTCCTTTTGGAACGTTGGAATATTAGAATGTTGGAACAAGCGAATGAACAAGAGAACAGAGCTTTTTACCACAGAGAAACAGAGACACAGAGATTCAGAACTTGAACAAACGAATGAATAAAGGAACAGAGAACTAGGGAACAAAGCGCTATTCATATCTTTGCGCCTTTGCGTCTTTGCGTTTCCGTTCCTATAGCTTCTCAAGAGAACCAAGCCAAGAGACAAGCAACTAAGGCCGAGTAGGCGTGTCTCCGTGTCTCCGTGTCTCCGTGTCTTAGTTCGTCTCCTTACTTCGCAACCAGCGTTAAAAAGACCTGATGTGTTTCGGTGGCCATATGCGGCGATTGAGGCCAGACAACTAGTGTATGCTCGGTTCCACTGTCTTCACGCTCAATCAGCCAGTAATAGGCGCTTTCTGGCGGGTTTAGATCAATGAAACGGTAACTTGCGCCGGTCGTGGATTGGCTTGGTACATGCCCTATCTCAACTGCCTGTGCTTGATTGGGTGTACTGCCGCGCAAAATATGGAAAGCGGACGTGTTTGTCTCACGAGTCGTTGTCCAGGTAATCATTAAGCCATCTGCACTTGGCAGAGCCTGAAACGCACTCAGGGAAACATCGGTGGTCGCTGGTGGGCGCAACCCAAAATCGGCAGTCAGGTCTTCGCGGATTGTATTACTGAGCGTGCGCGTCATAAGTGGCGCAGTGGTGATCCGGCTACCAGATGCTGTGCCAGTGATCGTCGCCTGCGGATCGAGTTGCACCAGATAGCTCCCGGCTCGCAACCCATCAAAGAGGTAATATCCATTCACACCACTCGTGCGGGTTGCCAAAAGCGTTAGCGTGGTTGGGTCGAGCAATTGCAGACGCACACCCGCGATCCCTGGCTCGGCTGGATCCTGAATACCATCGCCATTGTCGTCGCGCCAAACGCGATCGCCGATTCGCATGCTAATCACTGGATCATCCTCTTGGAATGTTGTGTCAGTTGGGGTTGGATCGCCAGGAATACTATCTTCAACCTGGATAATATTGGTGATACTACGCGTCAGAAGTGGGTTCGGCAGTTGAATCGCAAACAGCCGCGAGATCTGCGCGCCGGGGGCAAGAGTACCCACATTTAATATGTAGCGTCCATTCGCCTGCGCTATCCAATTACTCGAATGGACAATACTCCCTGTTGGTGGTGTCTCGGTCAGAATCACATTCGTGGCGGTCACACTGCCCGTATTCGTGACAGTAATGGTGGAGAGCAATACATCACCTGGCTGTACCTGACTTACACCATTGTCCTTAGTTACCTGAAGGTCAGGCCAGCGTATCTGGGAGGTGGTGGTACTCGTATTGTCGCCAGGGGTATCCCCCGGCGACGTGCTGGCAATAGTGCCAGTATTGGGTATGGTTGCCACCGATCCCCCTCCAATAGGTGGATCAGTGGCGGCGCGTACCGTAAGCGTAATGCTACCTATGGCTCCCGGCGCGAGTGTACCAAGGCTCCATTCCAGGGTAGCTCCGCTGATGGTAGTTGGAGTAGGGCTAGCAGAGACAAAGCTGATTCCCGCAGGCAACATATCGGTCAGCATCACCCCAAGTGCCGGGGCATCACCAGTATTTTCATAAGCCAATGTGTAGCTGAAGATTTCACCAGCGGTTACGATTGCCGGGCCAGTCTTGATAACACGCACATTCGGGCGTTGAATGGTCGTCGTGATCGTGCTGCTATTATTCGTTGGGTCATCGCCATTAGTTGTAGTCGTAATAGCAGCACGGTTGGTAACACTCGTCGTTACACTCGCGTCAATCCGGGCAATCACGGTGATATTGGCTGCTGTGCCTGGGCTGATACTGCCCAGATTCCAGATCACATCCTGACCATTGGTTGTTGTTGGTG
>JANLSE010000074.1:0-8781 GCA_031362265.1 Roseiflexaceae bacterium | reverse complement strand
ACTTCGCCGACCACCAACGTCTTCACCTCAGCCCAGGCCCCATGCAGCAGCGGGACGAAGGCACCATCGACGCTCAGCACGAGTTTGTCTGGCCCTGGCGCGACTGCTGGCCAATCGCGCTCGATCCGCTCGACTTCGGCTACTTGCACTGCTTCATAGGCGATACCGATTGCTTCGGTGTGCCGTTGGGCGCTCGATTCGCTCACCGAAACTTGGGTAAACGCGGTCAACAGTTGGGCGGCCTGCGCAAACGGCATCCAGGCCGCAAGATGCGCCAACTGATCCTGGAGGAGTGGCGTGAGTTGACCGGGCAGTAAGGCCAGTTCCTCATCGAGGGGGAAAAAGGCCCTGTTTACACTTCGGGCAGAGACCATAACTGCGTTCGAGCGTCAGGTGTTGGCCACCCGCGGTTTTGAGCTGGCGCACACGTTTGCCGCGCAGGATCAGCGGCGTCCCACAGCCCCGACAGATTGGCCGCTCTGCTGCGGTGCGCTCCTGCCAGTTGGTGGCACTACTCTGCACGGCGACATCCTGCACCATGCGGGCACGCAGGCGATACCAGCGCGCATCGAGCGCCGCTTCGATGTCGGTTAACGTGGCGGTCGGATGCTGCACGCGCCACTCGCGCATGCCGCTCAGAATCTCGGCACTCAATGCTTCCCACGTTGGTTCAGCTGACTCAGGCTCCATCGCTCCCTCCTGATGCAGATCGTTGCTGCGGTGATACTACCTCAGGCGCCGCAGACGTGCAAGTAGTCAAGCAAAACTCTGACGGACACCCGGCGAGGGTCTCAGCGTCGCGGTCTTCGAGGAGTGCAATCGGGCAGCGTCGCTTGAGATCTGTGATAATGGTGCCATAGCGTTGGCCTTTGCGCCAGGCCCAGTCATCAATCCCGATCACTTCGGGTGCCGCCGGTTTGGGCAGCGGGAGCTTGCGAATCAGACGCAGAAAGGTGTTGCGGCTGGCACCCTGATGAAGCACACTGCTGAGGCGAGCGCTCGGATTGCCACCTAAGGCAATCCCCATCACTGCTTGCTGCTGGGCTAACCGCAGGGTGCGCCGTGCGGATGGGGCAACCAGTGTGGGGATGCGCTCGGTGAAGATCTTGCGCATGCAAGCGGCGTTATCACAGAAGAACTTGCGCACATGCAAGCGGAGACGCACTCCGACATCGGCCCAAGGGAGATCGGCAATGGTGCGTTGGTAATGACTGTGGACACGGGCAGTTGGCTGTTGACAGGACGGACAGGGGCAATGGCTGGTAATGGCCTGCAGCTCAACCCTGACCATGCGGGTGTCGCCATCGATGCTCAGATTCTCAACACGAAGGCTGGTGCCAAGCGGCAGAAGGTGCGGGAGCAAATCCATGGATGACCTCCTCGTATGCAGCTACGATAGAGACCAGTATAGGATTGCTGGGTCATTTCACCAAACGTGGCCATGAGCCACATACTATACGCTGGCTTTGATAAGTATCTAGTAAACGGAGCTATGCCATATTTTGGTGTGCATATCCAAGCGTATTGCGACGCCGTACTTACTCAGCTTGATATCACCTTGCAGATGAATGTTGATTACCACGTTGTACTCTGGATCGTCGCGTTCTGACATCAAATGTATTCCAGCAAATGCCAATCAGAACGCAAAGGTACCCCGTCATCAAGACGCACGCGATGATTGTCGTGTTGGTGTTTCGTACAGCGGTGAGCTGCATGGCTGAACCGGGATCAATGTGCTTTCTTACTTACTACGGTGCCACGTGGAGCGCAAAATAGGTGATGTTTACTATGACAGCGACGCATCATGCGGCTATTTCGAACGAATTGCCCAGCCTCAGACATACCAAATCTAGCATCCCACACTACTTCGTGGTATCCTCATAGCAACCCTAAAAATGCACTTATACCGACACATACCACGAGGCAGCAATGAGTGACCAGGCCGAGAGGATTGCCAAACTTGAGGCATTACGCCCAGCCCTTGGGCATGTAGCTGTCGATGCAGCTATCGCCGCGATTCGCGCTGAGGGTGCCAGCACCATGCGCATCACGACTGGCGATGACGCTACCATCGAGAAACCCACCGTGACCGATATTGGTGGCGATATGATTGGCAGCAATCTGTTGCGTGATATTACCATCCAGGAGGGTGGGATTCTCCAGATTGGTGGCACGCTGCCGAATCTGCCACCCAAGCCCGAAGCGATCCAGCACGCGATTAGCACCTATCTGCGCACCCTGCTGGAGCAATATCATTTCCTCAATCTCCAGGGTGTCGGGATGGCGGGTAGTCAGCAGACCCGGATTGCGCTGCGCTCGGTGTTTATCAATCTGCATACTGATCAGACTATTCCTGATCTCCAAGCCCTGCCCACAGGTGAGGCTATTCCAACGAAGCGACGCTCAGGAGAAGCCCGCCAGGCGATCAATCAGGCGGCACTCAGTAGAGATTTGAACCAATGGCTGGAAGAAGTACTCACCCCAGCCGAGCGCCAGGTCTTGTTCGCAAATCATGAATCAGATGATCAGCAGATTCGTACACTGATGCAGCGCCTACAGGAGCCACGCTCGGCGCTTGAGCTCATTCGTCATCACCGTGCGTTGGTGTTGCTTGGCGATCCTGGCAGTGGCAAAACAACCATTCTGCGGCATCTGGCGCTCAGCTTTGCGCACGCCCGGCTGCATGCTGGTTCTGCCGATCCGAGTGCGCTCGATCCCGAGCTGGCATGGACAGGGCCACTGCCCTTGCCGATCCTCGTACAGCTGCGGCGCTTTGCCGATGAACTGCAAGCACCACCAACCGATGCTGGGCCACTACTCAGCTTTGTCGAGCAAACGCTCGCTTCTGGGCGGCTCGACGCTCTCGCACGCCATCTTGAGATGCGCTTTGAGGCCGGCAGCATATTGCTGATGTGTGATGGCCTCGATGAGGTACCCGATGACACCCGCCGTGCCTGGGTATCGCAGGCGATTGCCCATCTGCGTAACCGCTTCCCGCTCAGCAGGATTGTTGTTACGAGCCGCACCTACGCCTATCGCGATACCAATATACTGCCAGTACCTTTCCAGACTGCGCGTCTCCAGCCTCTCCAGGCAGCAGAACAGGATGCCTTTATCGAGCGCTGGTATCGCGCGGCGCTCTTACATACCAGCGGTTTGGCCAGTGCCGACCAAGAACAGGCTGCGATTGAGAAGGGGCGTGATCTGCAAGCCGCCTTGGAACGCCGTGACCGTCTGCGTGAGATTGCTAGTAACCCACTGCTACTGACCATGATTGCCCAGGTGCATCAGCATCGCTTCCGGCTACCACAACAACGCGCCGCACTCTATAACGAGTGTCTGCAACTGCTGCTCGAACAATGGGAGCGCCATAATGCCGGTGGTCGCAAGGCTGGCTTGAAGGCCATGCTGGAAATCCCAGAACAGACTGACCCAGCGATTCTCGTGCAACCAGTAGCCTATCAGCTGCAACAACAAGGCCGCGAAGAGGCTCGTAAGAGCGAGCTAGACGATTGGCTCTTGCCACGCTTCCTCGATATTGTGCCGGATCGAACACAGGCCAAAGCCTTGATTGAGCGCTTCCTGGATTTCCTGGAGGGGCGTAGCGGCCTGCTGATTGCGCGTGATGTGAAAGCCAAGTATGCCTTCCCTCATCGTACCTTCCAGGAATATCTCACTGCCCGTGAGCTGATTTATCAAGGATTGACCCACACCCGCGAGGAAGTATTGCGCCACCGCCATGCCACGCCCTGGCGTGAGGTTATTCTGCTCACGGTTGGGCATCTGGTGAGCAGTGTGCCGCAGGAAGCACGTGCGCTAGGCTGGGCCATCCTCGAAGCCGATCTCCCTGGCACCGAAGGCTACTACAGCAGTGTCGCATTAGCCGGTGAAATAGCAGAAGAACTTGAGGGCATTCCGGGCCGCGAGGGCCAGCACTTCAAGGCGGATGTGATCGCTGCACTGGTGGAATTGGTACAGGGAGGGCATCTGCCAGCCCGTGAGCGAGTTGCGGCGGCCATGACCCTTGGCCGTTTGGGTGACCCGCGCCTACCAACGCCCGATCAGCCCGCCTACTGGTGCCCGATTGAGCCTGGATCATTCTGGTTTGGCGATGATCGTGAAGGACAACCTCTCAAACAGGTACAGATCATGGCGCCCTACAAGATTGCGCGCTACTCCGTCACCAATGCTGAATATGATCGCTTCATTAAAAGTAGTGGGTATAATTTGGATGCGGATTGGTGGACAGCCAGTGCAAGACGGTATATTCAAAATAGATACTCTCCAGATTTTTGGAATGACCAACGGTATTGTGGTGCAACCCAACCAGTCATTGGTGTAATGTGGCATGAGGCGATTGCTTATTGTAATTGGTTGTCACAGCAAGGCCATGCACAGGGTTGGCTGCCAGGGACTGATGAAATACGCCTGCCAACCTCACTTGAATGGGAGCGTGCCGCCCGCCATACTGATCAGCGCAGATACCCATGGGGCGAAGTCGACCCAACAGCAGAGCATGCTAATCATCAGGTAACCGGGATCGTTAGGACAACACCAGTTGGATGTTTCCCGCGAGGGAAAAGCGAGTGTGGAGCACAGGATTTGGCTGGCAATACCTTCGAATGGCTAGCAACACTATCGCAGAAAGCTGCACAAACTACGCCAGTACGCGACTGCAAACGCCTTGATAGAGTATTGGTTACAGCGAGTAATTGGGACGATAATCAAACAATAAATTTATCCTGTGGCGCACGACTGAGCTACGTGCCAAACGTATGGAGCAACTTCAGCGGATTTCGCGTGGTGTGGTTCCCGCACTCATCGGTTTAAGACTTCTGAATGCTGATTTCTGGCTTCTGATCTTCTAATTTCTATGTTCAATCTGTAGCTCTGGTTCAGCCCGAATCTTGGTCGTACGAGCGCTGTTTGAGAAGCAATGGAGTCCAGAGGGCGATCAGTCCCTGGCCCCGCGTAGTACGAAACGCCGATTTTTTGGAAAGAGGCAGATTATGGAACTCAAGCAGCGTTTACAAGCCTTCTTTGCCCAACCAGGCATCCGTAAATGGGCACCCGTCAGCCTGTTGGCCGCCACGACTGGGATTATTATCGGCACTATCACCGCCAACCCGGCTCTCCCCCAAACCGGTGCTGGCCTCGTGCTCAGCGGTTTGGCGATCAACCTCGCCTCCGGTCTGCTGCAACCGATCTTTGATGCGGTTGATGATGAGACACGTGCCGAGTTGCTCGAAAAACAGCTTGGTGATAAAGAAACAAAGCCTGAAACCACTCGACTCACAGCTGCAGCGCTGCTTGAAGCCGCTCCTATACTAGCCGAAGTCCTGCCCGTTACGAGTAGCGCTGCACTGATCACTAATCTTGAGAAGAGTATGGTCGATGCAGGTGGCGCATTAGCTAAGATCGCCCCAAGCTACATCTCTGCTCTCCGCGCACCACCAGTAGACTGGGGAACATTCCGTAGCGAGTTGGCCCAAATTGTTGCTACCTCATTGATTGATCTTGAAGTTGAAAACCAGGCCATTGTCGAGCGCTTGCATATTCACCATGAGAATCAGCCTGGCAATGCCACTATTCGGGTCAAAGGTGGGGATGGCGTTCGCATTTCCGATGTTGGTATTACCCAAATCGGCGGCAAAGCCGTATCACGCACCTGCCCTGATTGCGGCACACCAGTCATGACCAGTGCTGCGCGCTGCTCAACCTGCGGCCTTGCGCTTACAGCGCCCACTGCAAATCCGACGCTTGTAATTCCAATGACCATCCTGGCCGTCTTTGCCAATCCACCTGGTAGCGGAACCACCCATTGGGAGGATGAGTCAAAAGCACTTCGCGCTGCGCTCGCCCCACACCCCGATCGCTTCCGGATCGAGCTCCTACACGATTGTACCGTGGACGAGCTCCATCAGGCATTGCTGCGCCATCGACCAGCCGTGTTGCACATTCAGAGCCATGGCACACGCTCTGGGATTCAGGTGCAGACTTCTCATAACGACCCACATACCATTGGCTGGCGCGCGTTAATGCAGACCCTCGGAAATGTGTCATCGCTTCGCTGTGTGGTACTCAATGCCTGCGAATCGGGAGTGCATCAAGACATCGGGCCAACCCATTTCGACCTCATCACCACACCAGGCCTAATCAGCACCGAGGTAACCCGCTTCTACACCAGTGCCTTTTACGACACACTGGCTGCCAGGCGTAGTATCGCCGAATGCCATAGTGCTGGCTGTAATCGCGTTGACCTCTATGGCATTACCGCCGAGCACCGGCCAGAGTGGCGTGCAGCGCAGGCTTCGTAGATATTCATTGGAGGATCCTGGCACTGATGATGGTCATTGCAATACAATGCCTGGTGATGGCAGATCAAGTGCTTGTGCGCAATCCTGACGCACAAATCACAACCAGCTATGCCCCAGTTCTGATTCACCATGATGATGGGCGAATCCTGGCAGTAGGGCAGACGGAAGAACAACTACGCGATACTGCACCCACGCATTGGGCAACGCACCAAGGCGCGCTGCATGTCTGTCGACCATTCGACCCCACTTCCTTTCACCCGATCTACCCAAATGGCTTCCTCCGCTACATCATTGCAGTGGCTCATCGAAACATGAGGCCAAGATTCTTTTTCTGGTATGACAGCCTCGATCGGTTTGCACTTGATATCCAGATAACGGGATACTTCTCAGTTCCCGCAACGCAGCAAACTGAATTCGCAGCATACCTTCGTCAAGGGATTCGCATTCATCGATTATCGATTTGCGAACTTGATCATGGGAAGTAAACAGTGCGCACAGAGTAGTGCATACTATCAGATCGAAATAGTGCCGGGAGTCTACGAACATACATGTCATACCACTGGATTATCGGGTATACTTACTGCAACACACGGAAAGAGGAAGCAATGGCACTCGCTTTTCAGCTAGCAAATCCATCTGATGAAGTGCTGGATTTTCTTGTCTCAGTCCCCACACTTGAGGCGATTATTGCATTGCGTCCTTCTCCAGTGGCACAAGAACGTTTACGGCGGCTTCTTGTTGCCAATCGCGAAGACAGGTTAACCGAATTCGAACAGACTGAGCTGGATTCCTATCTCCAATTGGAACACTTCGTACGGCAACTCAAGATTCGTGCGCGCGAAAAACGTGCACGGCAGGTTTGAATTGCCTTTGCAATCAGATACAATCAGCTAGCCCCCGCCCTACAAACATCGTTACCGGAGATCATTGTGTTTGATGTGATCGTTGTTGGCAAAGGAATGATTGGCAGTGCTGCTGCACGCCATTTGAGTGATGCTGGCGCTAAGGTAGCGTTGATTGGGCCAGATGAACCTGCCAATCTCGCCACGCACAATGGTGTGTTTGCCAGCCATTATGATCAAGGCCGTTTGGCACATCGTTCAGCACGTCACCCGATCTGGGCGCATCTCGCAGCGCGCTCACTCGCCGCCTATCGCACGATAGAATCGCGCAGTGGTGTGCCGTTTTACACCGTGCGTGGCACCCTTACCCTCGAGCGTGATAGTGGAAGTTTTAGCTATACAGCTCGCCGTGAGCAGATTCAGCATGAGCTTGGTTTTGCATATGATATCTACCCATCACCACAGGCAGTTCAGCAAGCATTTCCTATGGTGGCCTGCCCAAATGGCTTTCATGGTCTCTTCGACCCACCACCAACCGGGTTTATCAACCCACGTGCACTAATTCGCGCCGAGTTAGTGCTTGCTGAGGCAAATGGCACCCAGATCATACGCGAGATTGCGACTACAGCCGAAACGCACGCTGGTCATGTACAAGTAACAACTCGAGAAGGAACCCAGCTTGATGCTGACGCACTGCTCGTTGCAACCGGAGCCTTCGCAGGATGTTTCGATCTGCTGCCACGACCACCAGCGATCTTTGTCAAGAGTGAGGTTGTAACGCTAGGTGCAGTCAAGCCAACGCAGGCTGGTGAACTGGAATCAATGCCAGCGATGCTGTACGATATTGAGTCACCAATGATCAGCGAGATCTACCTGGTGCCACCAGTACCATATCCCGATGGCACGTTCTATCTCAAGCTGGGCAGCAATGCAGCAGTGGATCAGCACCTCACGACCCTTGCGGAAATCCAACACTGGATGCGCCAAGGCGATACGGGTGTGGTCATGGCACACCAGCGCATGGCACTCAAACAACTCTTCCCGAAAGTGCAATTCCAGCGTTTTGTCGCTTCGCGCTGTATTATCACACGTACGCCAACCGGGCTGCCATTTATTGATCAGATTAGTGAGCGCACCTATGTTGCCTTAGGTGGGAATGGAGCCGCAGCAAAAAGCGCAGATACTATCGGTGAACTGGCAGCACAGTTGGTGCTTGGGCAGGCGTGGGATGCGCCGTTTGAGCGTGAGGCTCTGCAATTCAAGGCAGCGCTATAGGTGCATCCTCGTCATTGTATGGAGTGGCACCAGACGGCTTTACTGGTGATCTACCCCCGGCTTAAAGCCTGTGGGCTTCTTGCTTCGTTGAGCGAAGCCTACCTGTTACGATAGGACTGACACACTCTCGACAAGCGTTTTGCGTCTCGGCCAATCCAGCCGCGACGTATGCTTCAACCAAGCGTCTTCCCTCCTGATCCAGATTACGGGCGGCATTCCGATCGCGATCATGGTGGGTGCCACAACTGGTACATGTCCATGCACGATCATTCAGCGTGAGTGCCGGATGGCGGCTCCCACACCCGCTACAGCGCTTGCTGGACGGAAAGAAGCGGTCAACGATGACC
>JANLSE010000179.1:0-4670 GCA_031362265.1 Roseiflexaceae bacterium | reverse complement strand
CCCAAACCAAGAACCAAGAACCAAGAACCAAGAACCAAGAACCAATGAATCATCGTACGGGCGAACCTTGTGTTCGCCCACCAAGAACCAAGAACCAAGAACCAAGAACCAAGTATGAATTGGATAGAAGAGTAGTCGTTTGAGGGGAACAGGTTCTGCGGTTCCGCAGTTCCGTAGCCGAAGGCACACATATGTCGATTCGTCGAGTTGAACGCGATCTGGGGCGTTTCCGCCAGATTGTGCGCGGCAAGATCAAGAAAGATCTACGCAAATATATGTCGCAGGGCGAGATGATCGGGCGGCAAGGCAAGAAGTATGTCTCGATCCCCATGCCTTCGATCGATTTGCCACAATTTCGCTATGGCTCGCGCCAGGGTGGTGGGGTTGGCCAGGGTGATGGCGCTGTTGGCGACCCAATCGGCCAGGGTGGTGATCCACAGCAGGGTGCTGGCGAGGCTGGTTCTGAACCTGGGCAACATGTTATCGAAGTTGATATGACGCTTGAGGAATTGGCGCAGATCCTTGGTGAAGAATTGGAATTGCCCAATATCCAGGCCAAAGGCCGCAAGAATATTATTGCCCAGAAGGATCGCTATAGTGGTATTCGGCGGGTCGGGCCAGATTCATTACGCCATTTCAAGCGTACCTACCGTGAGGCACTGCGACGGCAGGTGATGACGGGTGAATATAACCCGGATGACCCAATTATTGTTCCAGCACGCCAGGATATGCGCTACCGCTCGTGGAAGGAAACCCACCTGCCCGAATCGGCAGCGGTGATTATCTATATGATGGATGTTTCTGGCTCAATGGGTGCCGAGCAGAAGGAACTGGTGCGTATCACGGCATTCTGGATCGAAACCTGGCTGCGCTCACAGTATAAGGCGATCGAAATCCGGTATATTGTGCATGATGCAGCGGCTAAAGAGGTCGATCAAAAGACATTCTATAACATTCGTGAGGGTGGCGGCACAAAAATCTCCTCAGCATATAAGCTCTGTAATCGCCTGATCGATGAGCGCTACCCACCCGACGAATGGAATATCTACCCATTCCATTTCTCGGATGGTGATAACTGGGGTGGTGGCGATACACGTGAATGTGTTGAATTGCTGCGAGGCGAACTGCTCCCCAAGGTGAACCTGTTCTGTTATGGCCAAGTGCGATCACTATATGGCTCTGGCCGTTTTGCGCACGATCTGGAAGAGCATCTTGGGCGCCATGAGACGATTGCGATTTCCGAAATTGCCGATCGCGATGACATCTATGATGCGATCAAAGATTTCCTGGGGAAAGGCAAGTGATGAAAAGTACACGCCTCCCACCCGAACTACAAGCAGCATGGGAAGAGATTGAGCAACACGCCAAGGATTATGGGCTCGATTTCTTCCCAATTATCTATGAAGTACTTGATTACCGGACGTTGTACGAAACAGCTGCACTTGGTGGCTTTCCAACACGCTACCCCCATTGGCGTTTTGGGATGGAATACGATCAGTTGATGAAAGGTCATGTCTGGCTGGGATCAACGATCTATGAGATGGTCATTAACACAAACCCCTCGTATGCCTACCTCTTAGAGGGCAACGAGATGGTGACACAGAAAATGGTGATGGCGCATGTTGCTGCGCATGTCGATTTCTTCAAGAATAATCTTTGGTTCTCGCACACCAACCGTAAAATGCTCGATGAGATGGCAAACCATGCGGCACGCATTCATCGGATGATCGACCGCCATGGCTATGAGCAGGTTGAAGATTTTATTGACATCTGTCTCTCAATCGATAATCTGATCGATTATCACGCCCCATATATTAAGCGCGCCGATGCCCAATCGCACGACCCAATCGTGGAAGATGAAACGGTGCCGACTACACAGGGCTTACGCGTGGATCGCGACTACATGAAGGGTTATATCAACCCACCTGAATTTCTGCTCCAACAGCGCCGCCGCATGGAAGAGGAACAAGCCCGCCAGAAGCGCTTCCCAGAACATCCACAAAAGGATATTCTGCTGTTTCTCATGAACTATGCACCACTCGATCGCTGGCAGCATACCATCCTTGAGATTATCCGCGATGAGGCCTACTACTTCGCGCCACAGGGCATGACCAAGATCGCCAATGAAGGCTGGGCCTGTCTGAAATCGGATTCTCTGTTGTATAGCGACAAAGGCTTAATCACAGTTGGTGAGATTGTAAAAGATAAGGCGTGCTTATTGGTCAGTGATGGTGAGAAACCACAGCAAGTGTATGATCATGCGAGTTTTAAGGATTACCCTACTATTCGTGTTCGTACACGGCGCGGTCTAGATTTGGAAGGATCAGTGAACCACCGTATCATGCTGCCAGATGGACAGTGGCGGCGGCTTGATCAACTCCAAATCGGTGATCAGATTAAGATCAGTGGTGGCCAGAATCTCTGGGCGCAGGAGTGTGTGCAGCTCAATTGGCAACCATATGTTGCACCAACACTTATTACCGTCGCAGAATCGGCGGATGTGTCACTCTGGACGGTACTACGCTATCGTAAGGGTTTAAAAACGCGCCGAGATACTGTCCAAGCACCACTGGTAGCAGAGCACGATCAGGCACAAGCTGTCCATGGAAGAGTTATACAGCGCCATCCAGTTAGCATTCCAGCAGTTGTGGATGAGCGACTGGCTGCATTTCTAGGCTATCTGTGTGGCGACGGCCATATCAGCGAAGTAAAGCGCACGATTGGTTTAACGACAGGCGATGAGGAACAGGCACAATCATTCGCAAATCTGGTGAGCTCACTCTTTGGGCGAGAGGCACGTTGGCGTAAAGATGGCAATCGCTGGCGAATTGGTTTTTCCTCGCTTGATGTGCAAGATTTTCTCAAGTACCTTGGGATGAAAACCGGCGTTGCGGCACGCGAGAAAGCCGTGCCAGATGTCATTCTGCGCTCGCCTAAGGCTGTTGTGGCTTCATTTCTGCGGGCGCTCTATGACTGTGATGGATATGCAGGTACAGCAGGGATCATTCTGTCAACGAGTAGCCAGCGTATGGGCCAACTTGTGCAGCTATTACTGCTAAATTTTGGCATTCTCTCACGGCGGCGCGCCAATCGCGATGGAACCTGGCATGTTCATACCCATGGTCGTTCGACAGTTGAATTTTACATGCAGATTGGCTTTGGGCTTGCTCGAAAGCAAGCTGCTCTTGGCGCCTTTATCGAGAACCGGCGCTGGTTCAAGGAGGAGTCTTGGGAAGATGAGATTGTTTCAATCGAACATGATCGTGCCGATGTGTATGATATTTCGGTCGAGACCACTCATCGTTATGCAGCACAAGGTTTCATCAACCATAACAGTTTCTGGCATTCTGAAATCATGACCAAGAAGTCGCTCCTGCCCAGTGAAGTAATCGATTTTGCTGATCATCATGCGGGTGTGGTAGCGGTTCACCCAGGGCGGCTCAATCCCTACAAGCTTGGCATCGAGCTGTTACGTGATGTAGAGGATCGCTGGAATAAGGGGCGTTTCGGCAAGGAGTATGATGAATGCGATGATCTGGCCGAGAAACTGCGCTGGGATAAGCAACTTGGCTTGGGGCGCCAGAAGGTCTTTGAGATTCGCAAACTCTATAATGATGTGAACTTTATTGATGAATTTCTCACACCAGAATTCTGCCTACAGCAGAAGCTGTTCTCATTTAAGTATAACCGTGATACCGATTTCTATGAGATTGCTTCGCGGGAGTATAAGGAGATCAAGCAGAAGCTCTTGTTCCGCCTGACAAACTTTGGCCAACCATATATTGTGGTTGAGGATGGAAATTATAATAATCGCGGCGAACTGTATCTGCGCCATCGCTATGAAGGTGTCGATCTCAAGATTGATTATGCGCGTGATACCCTTCGCAATATTCAACGCATCTGGAGCCGCCCAGTTCATATTGAAACCGTGGTCGATGAGAAGAAGCGTCTGATCTCGTTCGATGGGCGTGATTATGGCGAGCGCAAAATCGATTAGGCAAGAGGTTCAACGCAAAGACTCAAATAGAAGACGTTCAACGCGAAGACGCAAAGACGCAAAGACGCAAATAATAAAATCTTGCGTCCTTGCGCCTTTGCGTCTTTGCGTCCTTGCGTTAAATTATGCGCGCCCTAACGGCTCTGCCCACGAATCTCGCTGATTGTTTGTTGGATGGCGAAGAAGGCTGGGCGCGGTTGATACCCTGCATCGAGGATTCCAAATGAGGCTTGCTCATGGTTGGGATCGCCACTCTCGGCGCGCAGCGGTGCAAAGTTTAGGTTCCATACAAACATTGCATCCACCCAAGGATACTTCTCGGCAGTGAGTAGCATTGCGCGGCGAATATAATCGGCCTGTGTATCAAAGCTAATCTGCTGGCCGAATTCAAAACCAGGTGTGTTATTGGCAGTTGCCCAGCCGAATTCGGTGATCCAGACCGGGTGGGATTCCATGTCATACTCTACCATGAGTGCGCGTACATTCTCAATATTACGGAAGTAGAAGGTTGGATCGTTTGTCCACCCTTGTGCATTACTTGGCTCATTAGGCCAGAGCGTTTCGGGAGCATTTGCCGATCCGCCTGGGTGAATGGCAACCGCATCGACATAATTGCGGAAGATGCCACCCTGGTACTCAAACATAGCACGATAGTAGCGTAGGTCGGAAATCG
>JANLSE010000121.1:0-7906 GCA_031362265.1 Roseiflexaceae bacterium | reverse complement strand
ACCTGCGCTCTTGCGCACTTAGGCTTGTTTCTTCATCAGTGGGTCAGAGAAACCCATTTGGCGCAGGATCCCAAGTAAATCGAGCTCAACCCAGTGCGCAACAATCTGGTTACCTTCCACCTGAAAGATATCGATCCCATGTTCTAGAATCACACGGCCTGTCGGAGCGATTCCGTTATAGACTCCAAGGTGTGTTCCACGGGTTGTCCAGCGTGCAACTACTTTGCCATCGGCAACGATCCAATCGTGAATAGTCTGATGATAATCGGGGAAGGCATTTAGGATCATCCCTAACCCCTGCTTTAACTGATCACGTGTGCTGGATGTTTGCTCATGTTCCAATTTATCGCCAGCAAAATGCGGAGACAGGATCTCATCCAACACCTCAAGTTTGCGCTGGTTGATTACCTCATCGTAGAAACGTTCGACAAGTGCGCGCTGAGCCTCGTTTGACATACGACGTACTCCTGTGGTTGCACATACGAAACACAATCAAGTTCTGACCTAAGGGTGGAAGAGAAAGGCCGGGGTTCGAGCATTGCGCCCGGCCCAGCCTTTTGGCTACTAGGAAAGCAGCGTTATGCGAAAATGTGACTCCGACTGGGCTCGAACCAGTAACCTCCAGCTCCGGAGGCTGGCGCTCTATCCAATTAAGCTACGGAGCCATACAATCGCGATTGTAGCACTGGCATAAGCCACTGTCAAGAATATCCTCTATTTGTCGCCGGGGTTCAGCGCTTTGAAGGCGAGGCCCGCCACTGCACCGCCAGCAAGATTACCAACCAGATAGATCCAGATATTAACTGGGTTCGCAAGGCCCATAATCGTGACACCAATCGCCACAGCTGGGTTAAATGCGCCACCAGAAACAGAACCAACCGCAAAGGCCCCTACCATCACAGTAAAGCCAATCGCTAAACCGTAAAAGGAATTACCTGCATTGCTCTTCGCCGTTGCAACATTCAAGACAACATAGGCCAGCGCGAATGTAAATAGAAACTCAGCCAACAGAGCCTTTAGCACATCTGGATTACCGGCTGTTGCTGGTGCACCCTTGATAAACAATACCAGTCCAGCCGCCACAGCAGCACCAACGATCTGAGCAACCCAGTAGCTGAGCAATTCGGGAACACTGGACTTACCGCGCACGAAGACAGCTAAACTCACAGCCGGGTTGTAATGCCCACCAGAGATATGGCCGCCCGCATAAACCATCACCATCAGTGCCGAACCAATCGCCAATGGCGCCAGTGCGCCTGCACCAGGTTCGATGACCGTCATACCAATTGTGAACACCAAGAAAAATGCCCCGATACACTCCACTGCCAGCTTCTTCAGATCCATCACAGTACCTTCATTCGCTATAGCAACTACACGCACAGCATATCATATCCAAATAGTGATTCTTTGCAAGCGCCTACGAATAATGGTATACTAGTGGTCGATGTGACGAGCCTTTGGCAAAAGTGGGTATCCCCCACTTTTCTTATTGTGTGAGGAGGTGGCCTGGCGTGTTCTTTACGTCTGTGCCAAGAATCTATGAAAAGTGATTTTTACGCAGCCATATCGCAGATCGCAGCAGAACGAGGAATTCCCAAAGAAGCCATCGTTGAGGTCATGGAAAAAGCCCTCGTCACAGCATATCGGCGGACGTTAGGAAATAATCCGCCTCCCATTGAAGTTACGGTAAAGCTCGACCCACAAACTGGCCAAGCGCATGTCTATGCCGAGAAACAGGTTGTTGATGATGTTCTTGATGATCGTTTCGAAATAGACATAAAAGATGCGGTGCGCTTTAAGCCAGGTGTTGATCTCGGTGAGACTGTCTTGGTTGAAAGTACCCCGAATGATTTTGGTCGTATCGCTGCTCAAACAGCTAAGCAGGTTATTCTACAGGGTATTAAAGAGGTTGAGCGCGAGCATATTTATGGTGAATACCTTGACCGCGAGGGAGAACTGGTAACGGCAACCGTACAGCGTATCGCAAAAGGTAATGTTATCCTAGAACTTGGCAAAGCCGAAGCAGTGCTACCACCCAAAGAACAGGTAGATAGTGATCGTTACTATCATGGCCAACGCTTGAAGGTATATCTCATGGAGATTCGCCGCGAAGATCGTGGGCCACGGCTGATCGCTTCACGCACACATAAGAAGCTCATCGAGCGGCTATTCGAAATGGAAGTGCCTGAAATCTATAATGGCACGGTCGAGATCAAATCAATCGCTCGCGAACCAGGGTTACGCACAAAAGCCGCAGTTGCAGCACGCCAAGAAGGCATCGATCCGGTTGGCTCGTGTGTTGGTATGCGTGGCATTCGTATTCAGAATATTGTGAATGAGCTGAACGGCGAGAAGATTGATGTCGTTCAGTGGTCACCAGATTTGAAAGAGTTTATCGCGAATGCGCTTTCGCCCGCCCAGGTTGTCGAAGTACACTTGCGTGACGATGATCATGCCGCAACGGTGATCGTACCCGATAAGCAACTCTCGCTCGCGATTGGCAAAGAAGGCCAAAACGTGCGCCTTGCTGCAAAGCTTACTGGCTGGCGTATCGATATCAAGAGTGCATCGGCATTGCTCGATGAAGAACGATCGGCGGTAGAGACGCGCGAAGCCGCAGATGCCGAAGCCATGGCTACCGAAGTAGCATTAGCAACTGCGAAAGTCGAGAGCCGTAAGGTACGCCCAGATGCAACGATTGTCTACCAGAACCAACGCTATGGCCCACTCGGCGATGAGTTAATTGGCGAGACGGTGCAGCTGCGTGCGACGCCGCAAAAAATGTATATCTATCGTGATGATCGCCTGATTGCATCATATATCCTAATAGCCGAACAGGATGCAACAGTCGACGCAGAGGAATAATGACGAAAGCCGCCAACAAGTCGAAAGGCCCACGCCCTAAGCACATTCCCCAACGCACTTGTATTGCCTGCCGTAAAACCGATCCAAAGCGGCAGCTTGTGCGGATAGTGCGTGATGCAGATGGGCGCGTTGCAATCGACACAACTGGCAAACGTACTGGCCGCGGCGCTTATGTCTGCCACGACCCGGATTGTTGGGATCTGGCACTTCGCCGCGGTATGCTCGTGCGTGCACTGCGGCTTGAATCGCTTAGTAATGAAGATCGCACTGAGTTAGAACAGTTTGCGGCGGCGCTTGGTAAGGAAATGAGGGTTTCTTGATGCATTTGCAGAACATATTGACAACGAAACAACTTGGGCTAAGCCATGATACTCCAATCACATTTGGCGGCGGTGGTCGTGGCCCTGGCGGTCCGGGTGGCGGTGGCGGCGGTGGTGGCTTCGGTGGCGGTGGTCGCAGCTCTGGTGGTCCGGGCGGCGGCGGTGGTGGTGGCTTTGGTGGCGGCGGCGGTGGTCGCAGCTCTGGCGGTCCGGGTGGCGGTGGCGGCGGTGGTGGCGGTCGAAGTTCGAGCGGTGGGTTCGGTGGACCAAGTGCCCCAAGTGGGCGTGGCACCAGCACGCGCGGAACACGTTCTGGCGCCCGAGATTCGCGTGATCGCCGTGATGGCCCAGCCGAGGTTGATGGGCCTGGTGGGCGTGGTGGGCGCGGTGGGCGTGAAGTGCCAATCCGTGGTGGGCGCGGTGCGCCTGGCTCACGCATGGCTCCGCTTGCACGTGTACCTGCACGGCCACGTGGGCCAGTTGAATTACAAACCATGATGACTGTGCGCGAGTTTTCGGAAGCAACTGGTGTTGGAGCTGCCGAAATCTTGAAGGCGCTTCTTAAGGGTGGTGTCCTAGCAAATATTAACCAACAGATCGACTATGAGACAGCCGCAGTGATTGCGACAGATTTTGGCATTGAGACAACCGAAACGATTCCCGAGCAGCTTGCTGGGATTGTCGATAATGTCAAAGATGTGCTCGCAGCCGAGACTGCCGAGAACCTACGTAGTCGGCCACCAGTGGTTACTATCATGGGCCACGTTGATCATGGTAAGACGAAGCTACTCGACTCGATCCGCTCAACGCGGGTGGCCGAGAGCGAGGCGGGCGGCATTACACAGCACGTGGGAGCCTACCAGGTCGAAATTCATGGCCGCAAGATTACGTTTCTGGATACACCCGGCCACGAAGCGTTTACCGCTATGCGTGCTCGCGGTGCCCAGGTTACCGATATTGTAGTACTGGTGGTAGCGGCAGATGATGGCGTTATGCCGCAAACTGCTGAGGCGATTGCACACGTCAAGGCTGCGGGCGTACCAATGATCGTTGCGATCAACAAGATTGATGCGCAGAATGCAAACCCAGATCGCGTTCGACAGCAATTGGCAGTCAATAATGTGTTGGTCGAGCAATTCGGTGGCGATGTACCATCGGTTGAAGTCTCGGCGCGTATGAAGACCAATATTGATGGCCTGCTTGAAATGATCCTGCTTGTGGCGGATCTCAATGAGTTTAAGGCCAACCCAAATACTGGGGCGGTCGGGACAATCGTTGAGGCCGAGATGGATCGCAACCGCGGCCCGATTGCGACAGTACTCATCCAAAATGGCACTCTGCGCCTCGACGATAATGTACTGGTGGGTAGTGCCACCGGGACAATTCGAGCGATGTTCAACGATAGTGGCAAACGGTTGCGCTTTGCTGAGCCAGCTATGCCAGCGGTTATTCTTGGCCTGAGCGAGGTTCCACAAGCTGGCGACATCCTTCAATCCATGGATGATCTTCAGATCGCACGCGAGGTTGCACTGCAACGTCAACGCCAGCTGCGCATGGAAGCAATGGCATTAACACGCGGCGTCACACTCGATAGCCTGTTCAGCAATATTCAGCAAGGCAAGATTAAAGAGCTGAATATTATTCTGAAGGCCGATGTGAGTGGCTCGATTGGTGCAATTGAACATGCGCTTGGCCAGCTGAATACCAGTGAAGTGAAGATCAAAACTATTCACCATGGTACAGGTACGATCTCCGAGAGCGATGTAAACCTGGCGATCGCATCACACGCCATCATTATCGGGTTCAATGCGCGCCCCGATCCGGCTGCTCGCCGATCGGCCGAGCAGCATGGTATTGATATCCGCTTCTATAACATCATCTATAACCTTACCGATGATCTGAAAAAGGCCATGATCGGTATGCTCGATCCGGAATATCGTGAGGTCATTGAAGGATTTGCCGAGGTGCGCAATACCTTCAAGCTTCCGAGTCGTGAGACCGTTGCGGGGTTATATGTCACCGACGGGAAGATCACACGCCAGTTTAGTGTGCGCGTCCTACGGAGTGGTGTGGTGGTGCACGATGGCCGCATTGGTAGCCTCAAGCGCTTCAAAGATGATGTGCGCGAAGTCCAATCCGGTTATGAGTGTGGCCTCACGGTCGATAATTTCAATGATATCCAGGTTAGCGATACGGTAGAGTTCTATCGTAAGGAAAAGGTTGAGCGAACAGGATAATAGGGCTAGCAGCGAGCGATGAGTAGTTAGGGGCCAGGAGTAAGCCTGTAGCTACTCATCCAAGCCCACAAAATCATGAGCAAACGAACCGAACAGGTCGCCGAGGAGATTTTGCATATTCTGGGCGAAGCGATCCAATATGATCTCAAGGATCCACGCGTTGGCTTTGCGACGGTCGTGGGTGTTGAGGTAAGCGCAGATCTGCAGGTGGCAAAAGTGCGCATTTCGGTCATGGATCCGGAGCAGCGCGAAGAAACCATGGCAGTACTTGAGCGTGCGAAAGGGTTTCTCCGCCGCCGGGTGGCGCAAGAATTACGCCATATGCGCTTTGTACCCGAATTGCGCTTGAGCCTTGATACATCGCTCGACTATAGTATGCATATTGAAAGCGTGCTACGCAAAGCGGCCGAAGAGCGTGCCGAAGCAGAGCAGCGCGCAGCAGAATCAGGTGATTCAGAACTGAAATGAACAGCACCGCGATACCGACTGATGTCTATTATAAGAAGCGGATTGACTACCGCTGCCACGAACAGCTATTCTCCTTCGATATTGCGCATACACTCTTTTCTTCATTCCAGGTCGATGAGGGAACAGATGTCTTTCTCCGATCACTTGCCGCACCAACTCCACGGCGTATCCTTGATATTGGCTGTGGTTGTGGGGTGATTGGGATCGTGCTTGCACGCATGTATCCGCAGGCGCAGGTTATTCTGGCAGATCGCGATTTGCTGGCAGTACGCTATGCTCGCCACAATGCGATCCTTAATCAGACGCCAAATGTTGAAGTGGTTGGAAGCGTTGGTTTTGAGCATATCCCAGAAGGACCATTCGATCTGATTGTATCAAACATCCCTGCCAAAATTGGCGATGAAGCAATTGAGCGCGAGTTTCTATTGGCACCACTCGAACGGCTAACCCCAGGTGGCGAGTATTGGTTTGTAGTTGTTAGTGGGCTGAATCGCTTAATTCCAGCGCTTGGGCGGCAGCATCAACTTCGGCTCAAAGAGATTCGCAAACGCGCTGGGCATTCTGTATACCAACTGCGAAAACCACTATAATACATTATGTAACGTTCGATACAATACGCAATAGATAAGGCCTAGGTTCAAATGATCTTCACCGATCCGGCTGAATTTGCACCTCATTTTACCAGCCAAGTCGCGATAGCGAAACGGATATTGATTTTAACCCATCTCAATCCAGATGGCGATGCGATTGGATCATTGCTTGGCGTGTGGCATGCATTACGGATTATGGGGAAAACCGCCACTGCGATAGCTATGCCACCTGTACCTGAGTATGCCGCTTGGCTTCCCGGTGCCGAGCAGTTGCAACTCTATCAGCGCGGAATGGCACTTCCACCATGCGATTTGGTCATCATGGTCGACACCGCCACCATCCAACGTGCTGGTTCGATCGCTGAGGTCCATGGGGAAAAGCTCGCGAAGTTACCACTCATTATTATTGACCATCATATGACCAATGATGGCGCTGGTGGGTTGGATCTCATCCAACCAAAAGCCGCCTCGACAAGCGAACTGCTCTACGAGCTATTCATAGCCATGAATCTGCCAATGGATTCAGGTTTAGCTACATGCCTGCTGCTTGGCATCACAACCGATACCCAGAGCTTCCAAACAAGCGCTACCTCAGGTGGCTCGCTACGCGCCGCAGCCGGGTTGCTGGATGTCGGGGCATCACATAGTATGGTCGTTGACCGTGTCTATAATGCGCTGCCCGCCTCCGGTGCGTTACTGATGGGCCAAGCGATAGCAGATCTACGCCACGAAGATGGTGTGGCGTGGACGATTGTCACACGCGACATGGTTCAGCAGACGGGCGCTCCCGATGAAACAATCGATGAGGTTATTCAGGTGATGCGGCGAATTGGTGATGCGCTAGCTTTCGTGTTATTCAAAGAAAATCGCGATGGCACAACAAAAATCAGCCTACGCTCGCGATTGCCTATCAACGTAGCAGCCTTTGCACAACAATGGGGCGGTGGTGGCCATGCACAAGCTGCGGGCGCAACGATCCAAAAGCGCTATGATGAAGCCGAGCGTGAAGTTATTCCGCTCTTGAAGAAATTGGTTAAGGGGGAGCAATGAAGCCGGACACCAGACCGGGGTGCCCTTTGGGCCTGGTGCCCCGGTGTAGCATTGGAGCGGGGTGCCAGACCCAAAGGGTACCCCGGCCAAGCATTGGAGCAAACCTTACCTCAAACATCGCTCACATGCTTCATTGCTTCATTGCTTCATTGCTTCATTGTTTCATTGTTTCATTGCTTATATGACACATGGTTTCCTCAATATTGATAAGCCTGCTGGCATGACATCACATGATGTCGTAGCACGTATACGCCGTAGTATGGGAACGCGCCGAGTAGGGCATGCTGGTACGCTCGACCCTGCTGCTACTGGTGTGCTTGTTGTGGCATTAGGCGCAGCAACACGGCTTATTGAATATGTCCAAGAAGAAACCTTG
>JANLSE010000063.1:0-2183 GCA_031362265.1 Roseiflexaceae bacterium | reverse complement strand
AGATCCACAGATACAGGCCGTGGCGATCTGTACAGCGACCGATACCCACGCGCAGATTATGGTAGAAGCAGCCCAGGCTGGCAAACATATCTTCTGCGAAAAGCCAATCGCCCAACGCCTGGATATTATCGATACGGCGCTTTCAGCGGTTGCCTCATCTGGCGTTAAGCTCCAGATTGGGTTCAATCGGCGCTTCGATACGAGTTTTCAGCGATTACGATCCGGCGTGGTACAGGGTGAAGTTGGTCGCGTGGAGCGTGTCCATATCATCAGCCGCGACCCAGCACCACCGCCAATCAGTTACATTCAGACATCAGGTGGGCTGTTCATCGACATGATGATTCATGACTTCGATATGTTGCGCTTTCTCACTGGAGATGAGCCAATTGAGATCTTTGCCATGGCGGATTCATTAGTTGATCCTGCGATCGGTGCAGCTGGGGATGTAGACACAGCTGTGGTGATGGTGCGCTTTACGTCTGGGGCGATCGGCAGTATTGAGAATAGTCGTCGTGCAGTATATGGCTACGATCAGCGCGCTGAAGTCTTTGGCAGTCTTGGGGCCATCCGTAGCGAAAACCATTACCCAAATAGCGCCATGCTGAGTACCTCACACAGTGTGCGCCGTGACCTGCCACTCAACTTCTTTATGGATCGCTACATGGAAAGCTTTCGCGCAGAGATGCGCGCCTTTGTGGAAGCCATCTTGAACGATACGCCCGTTCAGGTCTCGGGTGCTGATGGCCGCGCGCCAGTTGTGCTAGCACTGGCCGCGGCACGCTCCCTTGCGGAAGGCAGAGCGGTGCAGGTAAAAGGGTGATGAGGTGAGCTTCATTGCCAGAATGGATCGCTCAGCAGCGCAGGATACTGAGCAATCCATTTCAATTCAGTATTTAGAGATCATCAAGTGCATTACGGATCTTATCCAGACCAAGCATTAATGTTTCGCGCGGGCATCCGAAATTCAGTCGCACAAAACCTTCGCCTCCCGGCCCGAAGATGCTTCCATCGTTGAGGCCAACCCCAGCTTTCTCCAGGAAGAACTTAAACGGGCTATCGCCAGGGATCCCGGCCTCACGGCAGTCGATCCAACCCAAATAGGTGGCAGAGGGTGCGGTTGTTCGCAACTGTGGCAGCTTCGCATTGATATATGCCACATAGGCGTCGCGATTCGCGGTGAGGTATGCGCGCAACTCTATAAGCCAGGCATCACAATCACGGTACGCAGCATGCATAGCGATGTACCCAAGCACATTCACACCCGGTACAATCCCCTCAATCCGTTTGGTAAAGCGCTGGCGCAACTCTGGGTTCGAGATAATCAGGAAGCTCGATTTAAGACCAGGGATGTTAAAGGTTTTGCTCGGCGCCATCATGGTAATTGTATACTGTGCGATCTCAGGCGATATGCTCGCCATAGGCACATGTTCGCTGTCGCCAAGCAGCAGATCACAATGAATTTCATCAGAACAGATCACAATATTGTGACGGATACAGATTTCCGCCATGCGAATCTGCTCTGCGCGCGAATATGTAACGCCGGTGGGGTTGTGTGGATTACAGAGCAAGAAGAGTGCCGTTCGATCCGTAATCGATTGCTCAAAGACATCAAAATCAATTTCATAGCGAAGCGCATCACCATCATGAACGAGCGCCAGCGGCGCATGCTGTGCAAACCGATCATGGCTTGCTGGCGCACTCAAAAACGGCGGATATACTGGCGTCTGCATAAGAACGCCATCACCTGGCTCACCAATCGCCCGGCACGCGGCATGAATACCCGTCACGAGGCTCGGGATATACACAATCTGCTCGGGAGTAACATGCCAGTTGTAGCGTTCCGCCATGCGCGCGCACAGCAACTCTGTAAGTTCGGGCGGTGTCTTTCCATAGCCAAATTCGCCAGTCGCTACATGTCGTTGTAGCGCTTCAATAATCGGCGGTGGCGAGGAGAAATCCATATCGGCCACCCACATTGGCAATGCTTCTGGAGCATAATAGTTCCACTTGTTGCTGCCCTTACTGCGGCGGTCGATAATCTGGTCAAAATTGTAGGTCATCATTGCCCTCCAAATAGAAATTATTGTTGCTAGTATAGCAGAATCAGCGTTACAGGTTGGCACCAACACCATGTAAGAATCAGTGTAAGAATCGATCAGAGTAATGAGTCACTAAGCTGGAAT
>JANLSE010000028.1:0-2955 GCA_031362265.1 Roseiflexaceae bacterium | reverse complement strand
CGTAAGGTGGTACCAGTTTCAGTAATATCTGCGATGATATCGGCATACCCTAGGCCAGGAGCCGCCTCAGTGGCACCTTGCGAGTCGATCAGCCGATAGTGGTTGATCCCCTGTCTTGCACAGAAGCGCCGAATGAGTGCTGGGTATTTGGTTGCGATCCGTAACGGCCGGCCCTGCCCATGCAACTCTAGCGCCAGATCCGCTAGATCCCCCCAAGCCGTGACATCGATCCAGGTCTCTGGGATGGCAATAACCAACTCGGCACGGCTAAAGCCAAGATCGTCATAGATCACAAGCAAATCATCGCGGTCGCCACGTAATTCCTCAACCAGATCCAGGCCACTGATCCCGATTTCAATCTCACCATCGGCTACTTTTTCGACAATATCGGCTGGCCGATGCAGGAGCACTTCGACGCCTGGCAGTGCCCGTATGTTTGCCATATAGCGCCGCGGATTTGTGCGCGTCACCCGTAGCCCACAAGCCTCCAGAAACGCCACAGAGCCATCATACATTGGGCCTTTAGAGGGCAACGCAAAACGAATCGTAGCCTCACTCTGCGAAATCACCTGGCTATTAGCTACAGCACGCTGCTCCTTGGCTACTCGACTTAGTTGATCCTTTGTCACCATATCACCTAGCTACCTTATTCACCTAGCTACCTTATTGTCTTGACAGTTTGTATTGCTATTTTGTCAGGCCCCGCACCAACTGCCCCATCCCAACTGCCACGAACAATGCAAGCACCAGCAGCCCAGCAAACCCAGGGCGCGTTGGTAAGAATATTGCTGCGCTGCCGAGTATCAAGCTCACAATTGCCACAAACCCAAATTGACGCAAATGCATATGTACCATGGCTTGCTGTTGGGTAGGTTCAACAAAGGCCATGTGCTGCTGGTGCATCAAGAGGCCATAGCCGCACAGGGCCGCAATAACGAGTAAGAGTGCCAATACGGCTGGTGTTCCTAATAACAGTGCCAGCGCAGTGCCAAGCACAACCAACACAAAACAGATTCCTGGTAGGTATGGTCGTATACGCTTCATCAATTCATTCGCTATCTGAATAGCCAATGCACACACATCACCGTTCAGATTCCACGCCGTGCAAGAGCCTGTGCCGCCACTTGCGGAAACGGAGTTGTCACTGGCCAATTCACCACACGCACCCCGGCCTGCTGCATACGCCGCAGCATTAACAAGCGCTCAATTGATGCCAAACGTACGCCAAACGCCAGATCCGGTGCATTCTCCAAGATGGACTGCTCATACGCAACGGCATCGGGACTCAGTACTAACAGTTGGTATCCACGGCCACGCAGCCCTACCAATACAGACATATCCTCCGCAACCAATGGGCTAATCAGTATCAATAATGAACGGGTCGGAAATAATCGGGTGGGAATAGCATCCAATGTTTCTAGTGCAATCCGATCTCCAGCTCGTGCAGATGCCAATGCCCGCATGAGTTTTTCACGTTGTACCTTACCATAGCCAGGGTATGTCCATTCAATTGAATTGCCATAGACCAGCAAACCTACACGATTGCCCTGAGCTAAAAGCCCATCGGCAAGTGCCGTTGCCGCCTGTACACTATATTCAAAGAGCGAACTATCTGGGCCACGCACATCGCTCTTCTCGCGGGCATCAAGAATGATCCCAACATCCGCGACTCGCTCTTGCTCGAATTCGTTAACGAAAAGGGTCTCGATTTGCCGCGCACTCGCGCGTGGATTGATTCTGCGCAGTGGATCGCCGGGTTGGTATGAACGCACACCAAAGAACTCAATACCAGCGCCGCCTTGACGCGCAGGAATAATCCCAGAATAGACGCGTGTTCGCCGTGGGCGTACCGTAACCTGGCGCAGCCGTAACACTTCCGGTAATACGAATAATCTACCCGGAGCATCTAGGCGTGCGCTTCGCTCAAATAATCCCAGTCGATCGCATGCGTTGATCTGTAACGCACCAAAGGTGTACATTCCACGATTGCCACGTACTGTATAGCGCAGTTCAGTTGCCGCACCAGGGGCCAGGCTTGTCACCAGTTGGGATGCACCATCAATCACTTCCAGGCCGCGCGGTACCATATCTCGTAGCATAACCATGTGAAGATGCGCGCCATCGTTCACCAAGGTAATCTGCACCACAACTGGCTCGCCTTGGGTTGCTCGTTCTGGCGCTACGCGGCGCGTCATACGCACTGCAAGTTCCTGCGGCATATCCACGAACCCAAACCCAAGCGCAACAAGTAATGGCAACGCCAACGCAATCACATCTCCCCGCAGCGTGGCCATACCAAGCAGCATAAGAATAACAATCAGTGTGAGGAGCACAGCACGATTCATGGGGGATCAATACCCTTCAACTTGGCACCGCAATCGAGCGCACCATCGCTCCCACCACCTCATCGGCGGCACGGCGCTGCATCCATAGATCGGGTGTCATAATCAGCCGATGAGCCAATGCAGGGGCCGCAAAGCGCTTAATATCATCGGGCAACACATAATTGCGCCCCTCCATCGCAGCCTGAGCGCGGGCTAGCTTTAGTAGCGCAAGTGAACCACGTGGGCTTGATCCAACTGCCACGCGCGAATCCTGGCGCGTTGCACGTACCAATGCCACAATATACTGTTCCAACTCAGCACTTATAAAGACATCCTCAACCGCCGCACGCATCGCCAGAATTTCCTCACCATTCGTCACACGGTGCAGTTCTAGTTCATCACTCCGGCGCGCACGGCGGCGGCGCAGAATCTCAACCTCTTCATCTACGCTTGGGTAACCCACCGAGAGCTTCATAAGAAATCGATCAAGTTGTGCTTCGGGAAGCGGGAAAGTACCCTCATACTCAATTGGATTCTGCGTAGCGAGCACAATAAATGGCGAAGGCAGCGGCATAGTCTCACCTTCCAGTGTGACCTGCCGTTCTTGCATGGCTTCAATCAGCGCCGATTG